>JACCYW010000013.1 GCA_013696275.1 Chloroflexota bacterium
GGCCGCTTCTGTGCGAAGGCGGCCACGCCCTCGCGATGGTCCTCCGAGCGGCCGGCTACCGACTGCAGCTGCGCTTCCAGATCCAGTTGCCCATCGAGGTCGGCCAGCAGGCCCTGGTACATGGCTCGCTTCGTCAGTGCAAGAGCGATCGGCGGCGCCCCGGCCAGCCGGCCGGTCAGCCCGCGCGCCTTGACCATCAGCTGGTCGGCCGGCACCACTCGGTTGACCAGCCCAAGCCGCTCAGCCCCAGCAGCGTCCAATGGTTCGGCCAGCATCATCAGCTCGGCCGCCCGCGCCCAACCGACGCGCCGGGGCAGGAACCAGGTCGAGCCGGTGTCCGGGATCAGGCCGACCCGGCTGAAGGCCTGGATGAAGCGTGCCTCATCGGAGGCGACCACCAGGTCACACGCCAGCACGAGCGAGAAGCCAGCCCCCGCCGCCACGCCATTGACGGCCGCGACGATGGGCTTCTCCATGCGCCGCATGGTGTGGATGATCGGGTTGTAGCGCTCACGAAGCTCGTTCGACAGGTCGGCCGCCCCGACCGTCTCACGCTCCTTGAGATCTTGGCCGGCACTGAAGGCGCGACCGGCGCCGGTGATCACCAACACCCGCACCGACGCGTCCCGTTCCGCAGCCTTGAGCGCGGCCAGAAGCTCCACCTTCATCTGGCGCTCGAAGGCATTCAGGGCGGCGGGCCTGTCCAGGGTGATGGTCAGGATGGCGTCGCTGGAATCGGTGCGTACCACGGCCATCGTCTAGCGGCCCTTCCATTCGGGCGGACGCTTGGCCACGAAGGCGGCCATCCCTTCCTTCTGATCGGCGCTGGCGAAGAGAAGGTAGAAGTTGCGCCGCTCGAACTCCAGGCCTGCCTCGAGCGAGAGCTCGAAGGCGCGGTTGACGGCCTCCTTGGCGGCGCGTACCGCGAGCGGTGGCCTTGCCGCCACCTCCGCAGCCAGCCCGAGCGCTTCGCTGACCACCTGCTCGCGCGCCACGACGCGCGTCACCAGGCCGTGCGCCTCTGCCTCTCGAGCCGGCAGGTTCCGACCAGTCAGGATCAGCTCCATCGCGCGTGCCTTGCCCATCGCCCGAGTCAGCCGCTGCGTCCCACCTGCCCCCGGGATGATGCCGAGGCGGATCTCCGGCTGGCCGAATACGGCGTCGTCAGCGGCGATGATCATGTCGCAGGCCATGGCCAACTCGCAACCGCCGCCCAGAGCGAAGCCGCGCACCGCCGCGATGATGGGCACGCGGATGCGCCTGATGCGCTCCCAGCGCGCGAAGTCGTTGGCGACTGTCAGGCTGACCGGTGTGGCGGCCGCCATCTGCTTGATATCGGCGCCAGCCGCGAAGGCCTTCTCGCCGGCACCGGTAACGACGACGCAGCGACAGCTCCCATCCGCGTCGAGGCGCTCAAGGGCCTCGACCAGCTCGGTCATCGTCTGGTAGTCGAGCGCGTTGAGGGCCTCCGGCCGGTCCAGGGTGAGCAGGGCCACGCCATCGATGGACTGCTCGGAGTGCGGATGGTGCGCCGGGTGGTCGACGCGCACGCGCATCCTGTCCGGCGCCTGGCTCACGTGGCCGCCTCGATGGCGCGGCGGAGGGCCTCGTAGTCGACCGGGCGCTTATCGTCGAAGCTGGCCAGTCCTTCCGCCACCTCGGCCGATGCGGCATGGATGGTCAGCCATTCGCGGGCCATCCGGATGGTCATCGACCAGGCCATGTCCTTCCAGAAATCGAGCTCGACCTTGGTGGCCCGGACGATCTCCGGCATCTTGTCGGTCAAGGCCGTGCAGTAATCGTCCACCGCGGCATCCAGTTCGGCGCGCGGGACGACCCGGTTGACCCATCCCCAGTCGAGCGCCTGGCGGGCGCTGATGGGGCGATTGAGCAGCAGCACCTCGCGCGCTCGGCGATCGCCCACGATGAGCGTCATCCACTGGGTGGCGCCGCCGGCGGGCAGGCTGCCGCGCGACGGGCCCACGTGTCGAAAGGTGGCGTCGTCCACGGCGATAGCCAGGTCGCAGGCCAGGTTCAACTCGTTCCCGCCGCCGACCACCATCCCGTTCAGCCGCGCCACGACCGGCTTGGAGCAGCCCTTGATGGCCTCCATGGCCTCGATGAAGCGGCCCATCCAGTCCCAGTAGTCATTGGGTCGGCTCATGAATGCGCGTTGCTCGCTCAGGTCGGCGCCCGTGCAGAAGGCCTTGTCGCCAGTGCCGGTGAGCACGACCACGCCGACCGAGTGATCCGCCGATGCTTCCCGGAAATGGTCGCGCAGCGCCTCCAGCGTGGCCCGGTCCAGGGCGTTGAGGACCTCGGGACGGTCCAGGCGGACCGTCGCCCGCCGTCCCTCGACCGAGTAATGGACGGTCATGGCTCCCGCTCCACCACCAGCAGGGTCAAGAGGCCCGGCGCGATGGCCCGGATGTTGCGGCCGGCGGCGCGCATCTCATCGCTGGCGAGGGCTGCGTCCAGCTCCGCCCGACCATCGAAGGCCATCGCGCAGGTCATCACGATGTCGCTCTCGGTGAGCGCCTGCTGCACCCTGGACACCTCCATCGAGCGCAGTCCAGGGACCTGGCGCATGAGTGGGGCGTGCTCCTCGGCATAGCGCCGCTGGAACGTCTCAAGGGCCTCCACGCCACCATCCGGTCGTCGATAGAGGGCAAGCAGGGTCACTGGCATGGCGGTCTCTGGCCTCCGTGGTCGGTCTGGACTGGAAGATTAGCGGGCTGCTGAGCGTCGGGCGCGGCCTAGCCCCAGGCGTCCCGCCACGCCGGGTCGAGTTCGTCGTTGGCCGAGGTATCGGAGGCGGCCGGATCCAGGACCGCTGCCCCGTTTGTCGGCGCGGAGGTGGGCGACGGCGCCGGGCGGGGAGTCGAGCGCTGTCGGGCGATGGCTTCGGTCGAACGGTAGAACGTCCCGCACGCCTGGTTGAACAGCGCGGGCTGGCTGACCATCACCTGGTGCGGGCAGTCGGGCGCCACCAGTAAGCGCGCGTCGGGGAGCTGTCGATGAAGGGCCGCGGCGTGGTCGACCGGCACGAAGATGTCGCGGTCCCCGTAGACCAGCAGGCTGGGCACTCGAGCCTGGCGCAGCTCAGCCGCCGTGGGCAGCGCTTGGCTGGCCACGTCAGCGGCGATAGCGGGCAGCAGTCTCTTCCAGGCGCCTGCGCCCTGCACCGCGCCGTGGCGCCGCTCCAGTTGCGCCGCCCAGGCCGGTTCGTCGCGCTCGATGCGCACTGGATCCATCAGCCGAGCGGCGACCCTGCTACGGGGCTCGCGCTGGATGTCGATACCGCAGATGACTGCCGTGCGCAGGCGCTCGGCGTGACGCATGGCGAAGGTCAGGGCGGTCATGGCGCCCATGCTGAAACCGGCCAGGTGGAAGGTCTCGAGGCCGAGCGCATCGACGAAGCCCAGCAGGTCGGCCACCATCATCTCCTTGGTGAAGCCGTCGGCAGCGTCCCACCTCGTCCCGCCGTGTCCGCGGGCGTCGACGAGATACAGACGGAATGCCCGACGGAACAGCGGGCGCTGGTGAGCCCAGTCCTCCCGCGCCGTGGATGTGGCGCCGTGGAGCATCACCAGCGGCGGGCCGGCGCCCTCCGTCTGATATGCGATAGCGATGCCATTGGCTGTGATGGTCGGCATGTGGCGACGGCCTTAGGTGGAGTCCGGCTTGCCGAGCAGCTCCTCGGTGCCGGCGTGCTCGATACGCAGGTACCGACCGCGGAAGTAGAGCAGCGGCCATGACTCGCTGGCGCGGGCGGCCAGGGAGGTGATGCGGCCCAGGTAGAGCGTATGGTCGCCGGCCTCGATGGAACGATCCAGCTCGCACTCGATGGTTGCCAGCGCTGCATCCAGAAGGGGCATGCCGCTTCCGCCCAGCTCATGGGCAGCGTCGCAGAACGCTTCGCGGGGCAGCTCGGATGGCGCCCCGGAGAAGCAGTCGGAGAGGGCCGTGCTCTCCTCATCGAGGATGTTCACGGCGAAGTGCCTGGTGCTGGCGATGACCGGATGGATGGTCCGCTCCCGACCGATGGCCACCAGCACCAGCGGCGGGTCCAGGGAGACGGAGGTGAAACTGTTCACGGTCGTGCCGATGGGCTGGCACCCCTCCGCCACGGTCGTCACCACGGTGATGCCGGTCGGATAGCGACCAAGGACGGCGCGATAGCCGGCTGGATCGACGCGCTGGGAGAGGGACGGCGCTTGGGCGGCCATGAGGAGACTGAGTCTAGAGGAGCGGATCGCGCATCCCGGGCGTACCGAAGAGCCGCAGATGAGTGGCCAGTGCGTATCGGTCGGTCATGCCGGACACGTAATCGGCCACCTGGGTTACGACGCCAGCGTCCGTGTCGCGGTAGCTGGCGGGGATGTCTTCGGGATGGCCAAGGTGGTGGTCGACCAGGCGACGGATGACGTCGATGGCCTCGACCTGGTGCTGCCGCAGCGCGGGGCCCAGATAGATGCGCTCGAACATGAAAGCGCGCAGCTGATGCATGACGTCGAGGGTGGCCTGATCCATGGTCACCTCGCCGGCCGCGAGCGAACCGGTGATGACGGCCGAGATCATGGCGCCGACCCACGCCCGGCCAGGTCGACTGAAGCGCTCGATGACCAGCCCGGGGAAGTCCTGCTCGGAAAGCAGGCCAGCCCGCACCGCGTCGAGAGCATCATGGGTCAGGTAGGCGATGCGATCGGCGTAGCGGACACAGAAGCCTTCCTGCGTGTACGGCGGCGGGTCGATGCGCCACGAGTGAGCACGGATGCCGTCCCCTACTTCCGCTGTGAGGTTCAGGTCCTCCAGCTGCTCGAAGATGCGGACGCTCTGCGCGGCATGGTGCCAGCCGCCCTGCGGGAAGTAGGGCGAGAGGGCATCTTCGCCGGTGTGGCCGAACGGCGAGTGGCCCGCGTCGTGACCCAGGGCGATGGCCTCGGCAAGCGTCTCGTTGAGCGAGAGGGCAGCGGCCAGCGCACGGGCGATCTGGGTGACCTGCACGGTGTGGGTCAGGCGCGTTACGTAGTGGTCGCCCTCTGGGTCGATGAAGACCTGTGTCTTGTGCTTCAGCCGTCGGAACGCCTTGCTGTGCAGGATGCGGTCGCGGTCGCGCTCGAAGGCGGTGCGGAACTCGTCGGGTGGTTCGGGCCGCAGGCGGCCCCGGGAGTCGCTGGCACGGACGCCGGCCGGAGCCAGGCGCAGCTGTTCCTCGGCCTCGCGCTGCTCGCGAGCGCGCCGGCGAAACGGGCGTGTGCCGTCGGGCGCGGGTCCCTCGTCAGGTAGTCCTCTCACGTGACCATGATGCCCGTGCGACCATCCCTGACGTGGTGCGCCCTCCTCACGCTGCAGGCGGCCCTGCTGCCGCCTTGGCCGTCCTCTCCCCGCGGGCCGGCATCTGGCTCTTCCATCTCGCCCTCCCGCTGGTTGGCCTGTGGGTCCTGCTGGTGCAGCCCGACTTCGACCTGGCGTGGGAGGACCACGTGGCCCATCTCGTGCTCGTCGGCCTGGCCACGGCGATCAGCATCGTGCTGGCGCTGCTGGTGGGCCGTCTGGCGGCGGAGCATGGTGATGCCCGACTGACCCTCGTCTCGCTCGGCTTCCTGGCCAGCGCCGGTGCCTTCTTCCTGCACGCCTTCTCGACGCCCCGGACGATCGTCGGGGGACCGAACCTCAACTTCCTCCTCTCTACGCCGGTCGGTCTGACCGTGGCGTCCGTATTCGTGCTGGCATCGTCGTTCGACCTCGCCAAGGGGGCGGCGGAGCGGGTCGTGCGCTTCCGCAAGTGGCTCGTCATGGCCATCCTGGTGCTGATGGGTGGGTGGGCGGTCGCATCGCTCCAACCACCACTGAGCCTGCCGCCCGCGCCGGGCAGCGCCGAACTGCTGCTGGTCGTGTCGGTCCCAGGCGCAGTGCTGTTCATCACCGCCGCCATCTTCTACCTGCGCCTCTTCGTCCGGCGACGGTCGGCCATCTCGGCGGCACTGGTGACCTCGTTCCTGCTGCTGGCGGAGGCGGTCATCGCCATCCCGCTGACGCCCAACTGGCACGCCAGTTGGTGGCTCTGGCACATCCTCATGGCGCTCGCCTATGGCTTCGTGGTGTACAGCGCCCGTGTCGCCTACCGTCGGGAGGGCTCGCTCGGCTCGCTCTTCCAGGGCATCTCGCTGGAGGAGACCGTCCAGCGCATCCGGGCCGACTATCGCCAAGCTCTCGACAGCTACGTGGCCACCCTGGCCTCCGGCGGCGGGGCGGGCCGGCCGCACGCGTTGATCGAGCGCTTCGACCTGAGCGAAGGGCAGGCCGCCGTGCTCGAGCAGGCGGGCGTGGCCGTGGCCTCGGAGCGGGAGCAGATCATGCGCCTGGATGCGTTGGCGGAGGTCGGGCGGGAGACCCTTGTGGAGGTCGACGAGAAGGATCTGATCGACCGAGCCCTCAGGCGTGTCCGGCCGGGCTTTCCGGGCGACCAGCTCGACTATCGAGGCGTCGGCGACGGCATCGATGGGTCGTCCGCGCCAGAGCCAGCGGGGACGCGACTGACCGTCCCGGTGGCGGTCAGCGGGCTGGAGGCGGGAGCGCTGGTGCTCACGCGACCGAGAGGCGGACTGTCACATCGCGAACAGGCCGTGCTGGAAGCATTGAGTGCTCAGTTGGCGGTAGCGGTCGCCAATGTGCGCCTATACCGGCAGGTAGAGGACCTGTTCCGTCGATACCTCTCGCCGGCCGTGGCGACGACCCTCCTGGCCGACCCCAAGCAGGCCGCGCTGGGTGGCGAGGTACGCGACGTGACGGTGCTCTTCGCCGACCTGCGCGG
>JACCYW010000016.1 GCA_013696275.1 Chloroflexota bacterium
ATCGCGCTGAGCGATGGGCCGCCGCCGGCCGCCGAGCGGAAGCCATAGTGGCGAGCATCGCTGTCGCCGTGCCGGACCCGCCGGCCGGCATGGCCTTCGTCATCGCCGGCGTGCCCCACTCTGACGAGCCGGTCTTCCCGCCCGGCAACACCGGCCCATACGTCTTCCACAACGGCTTGCTGCATGCGCTGATCCTGCGATATGACCAGCGAAACCTCTCCGTGACCGAGCCGCCGGGCGCCCCACCCTACGGCGAACCGACGATCCGCCTGACGATCACCGGGTCGCGCGTGTCACGGTAAGCTCCACCGGCGCAGCGGCGGTACGACACGATCATCGGATCGGACAGCCGATCCGCCGTTCACGAGGAGAGCATGAGTCGAGTCTTCGTCGCCTTGGCCCTCGTGCTCAGCGCCTGCGGGGGGATAGCACCGACCACGCCGCCGAGCGTGGTGCCGAGCGCCGCCAGCGCCGCACCGTCGGAAGATCCCGCTGTCCCCGCAGATCCGACGGCCGGAGTCACAGCCGCCGCCACGAGCGTCCCGTCAGTGGGTTCGGACGGGCCACTCGGGCTCGTGCTGGTCGCCGACCACATCGACTTGCCAACAGCACTTGCCGATGCCGGCGATCAGCGACTGTTCGTGACCGAGCAAGCAGGACGGGTCCGAGTGATAGCCAACGGGATGTTGCAGCCGGATCCGGTCCTTGACCTCACGGATCGCGTACTCAATGACGGAGAACGCGGCCTGCTTGGCATCGCGCTCCATCCCCGGTTCGGCCGGAACGGCCGCTACTTCCTGACCTATAGCAACCTCGACGGTGACACGGAACTGCGAGAGTTCGACGTCGGAGGACCAGTGGACGCTGAGGGCACCCTCCTGCTGGAGGCCCCCAAGGAGACGGTGAACCATCAGGCCGGCGCGCTCGCCTTCGGTCCGGACGGCTATCTCTATGCCAGCCTGGGCGACGACAGCAGGCAGGGCTTCGACCGAGCCGACCCAGCGAGTATCAACGGCACCATCCTGCGGCTCGACATCGACACAACCTCGGGCGGCTATGCCATCCCGCCCGACAATCCGTTCGTCGACGGCGGCGGGCGGCCCGAGGTCTGGGACTACGGCCTGCGCAATCCGTGGCGCTTCAGCTTCGATCCGTTGACCGGCGACCTCTACATCGGAGACGTCGGCCCGACCAACGTCGAGGAGATCGACCGTCACCCAGCCGGCACGCCGGGCGGCCTGGACTTCGGATGGATCGCCACAGTGGGCGACTCGTGTCGCGAGCCAGGTTGTGACACCGCCGGCATCACCTGGCCGCTCGTGACCTACGGCCACGGGGAAGGTGACTGCGGCGTCATCGGCGGGTATGTGATCCGGGCGGATCAAGCACGCCAGGGCCGCTATCTGTACGGAGACCTCTGCTCGGGTCGGATATGGTCACTGGCGGCGGGGGAGCCGGGTGATCCGGTACTGGAGATCGACAGCGGGCTCAGGCTCTCCTCGTTCGGCATCGACTCCGCGGGCACCATCTATGTGCTCGTGCACTACCGCAACGGCAGCGTGTACCGCGTGACAGGCTAGCCCGAACCGGCCGACGAAAGGGAACGACTTCTGGGCGCATCACATCTGGACGACAAGTCCGTCCTGATCACCGGAGGGACCGGATCGTTCGGTCGTGCCTTTGTCAGGATCCTGCTCAGCGAGCACGAGCCGCGCCGTGTGGCGATCCTGAGCCGCGACGAGCTCAAGCAGTACGAATTCAGCCAGGAGCTCGGCGACGACCCACGTCTACGCTGGTTCATCGGCGATGTCCGTGAGCGGGACCGGCTGTGGCGGGCGTTCGACGAGGTCGACATAGTGGTCCACGCCGCTGCTCTCAAGCAGGTGCCTGCTGCGGAGTACAACCCTTTCGAAGCCACCAAGACCAACATCCTGGGTGCTCAGAATGTGATCGATGCGGCCATCGATCGAAGGGTCTCGCGTGTCATCGCCCTGAGTACGGACAAGGCGTCCAGTCCCATCAACCTGTATGGCGCCACGAAACTGGTCAGCGACAAGCTCTTCACGGCCGCCAATGCCTACGCGGGCGCGAACGGTACGCGCTTCTCGGTCGTTCGGTATGGCAACGTGGTGGGTAGCCGCGGCAGTGTCGTGCCGTACTTCCGAGCGCTGGCCGGCAGCGGTGTCATCCCCGTGACCGATGCCCGTATGACGCGCTTCTGGATCACCCTGGACCAAGGTGCCAGGTTCGTCATCCAGATGATCGATTCGATGCGTGGCGGCGAGCTGTTCGTGCCCAAGATCCCCAGCATGCGGGTGGTCGATCTGGCCACCGCCATCGCGCCAGCGGCACGCGTCGAATTCGTTGGTATCCGACCAGGCGAGAAATTGCACGAGGAGATGATCAGCCTCGACGACGCCCGTCGGACGGTCGACGCGGGACGCTTCTTCGTCATGCGACCCGATGCGGTCTGGTGGGACGCGGCCCACTGGCCGGAGGGTAAGCAGCTGGCGGAGGGTTTCCGCTACGCGAGTGATACGAACACGGAGTGGCTGTCGGTGGAACGACTACGTGCGATGGCGGATGGCTGACCGGATCCCATACGGCCGCCAGTCGGTCGATGAGTCGGACATCGAAGCGGTCGCGGAGATCCTGCGCGGCGACTTCCTGACGACCGGTCCGGCAGTCCAGCGCTTCGAGGAGGGCCTGGCCGGGATGACCGGCGCCGGCCATGCCGTTGCCGTCAACTCAGGCACGTCCGCCATACACGCGATGTACTTCGCGGCCGGCATCGGAGAAGGTGACGAGATCGTCACCTCTCCCCTCACCTTCGCGGCGACGGCCAATGCTGCCTTGTACCTGGGCGCGGGCGTCCGCTTCGCCGATGTGCGGGACGACACCGGCACCATCGATGTGGCCTGTGCCGAGGCTGCCAT
>JACCYW010000020.1 GCA_013696275.1 Chloroflexota bacterium
AACCGGACAGCCGCCGGCGTGATGCCGGCACGTCGGGCGAACTCGGAGACCTTCACGCCATCACCATAGACCTTGCAGTTAGTGGAAGGTCAAGACCTCACGACTTGCCATTTCCCAAGTGTCGATACCGACAGTTGACTCGATTGATATTGAGTCAGTATGCTAGGAGCGATGAATGTCGAAGAGCGAGTCCGCGTCCACGCCGCACTCGGCGACGCCTGTCGACTGGCGATGATCGACGAGCTGCTGCTGAGTGATCGGACCTTTCAGGAGCTTGCCACGGCGGCCGCACTGCCGGGTAACCTCGCGGCCCACCACCTGGGCGTGCTGGAGTCGGCCGGGTTGATCGACCGGCATGTCTCCGAGGGCGACCACCGGCGACGCTACGTCACGCTGCGGCAGGAGCGGCTCGAGGGGCTGGTGCGAGTGCCTGCGCTGGCACGGCCGGGGCTCGTCGTCTTCGTGTGCACCCACAACTCCGCGCGCTCGCAGTTCGCGGCTGCCCTCTGGCGGAGGCGAACCGGGTCCGAAGCAGACAGCGTCGGCACGGATCCTGCCGATCGCGTCCACCCGCGCGCCGTCGAAGTGGCCTCCGAGTACGGCCTCGACCTACGCGGCTCGACTCCCAAAGCCATCGAGTCGATGGCCGGTCAGCCCGACCTGATGGTGTCGGTTTGCGATCGCGCGCGCGAGTCCGGCATTGAGCTGTCGTGTCCCTCTCTGCACTGGTCGATACCCGATCCGGTGACGGACGGGAGTCCGTCGGCGTTCCGTTCGGCGTTCTCGGCGATCTCGGGGCGTGTCGACCAGCTCGCCACCATCCGGCCAGCTTGATCAGACGACCCGTCGGGACCAAAAGGAGTCGACCATGACCACCCAGGACCTCACCAGCATCCAGGCACTCGCATCGCTCACGACCGCGGAGCGCCTCCAGATCCGTCAGTCCGCAGCCGCCCTGCAGCGGCGGTGGCAAGGCCAGATGAACCTGGAGACGATCGAGCGTTTCCTCCTCGAGTCGCTCGACATCCTGCTCCCGAAGGCTCGGGTCACGACCTGGATCCCGGTGCTGGTGGAGCGCCTCACCAACGACCGCCTGCGCGCTCTGGTGAGGCTCGAGTCCGACCGTACGGACCTCGCCCCGAGCGTACTGTTCCTGTGCGTCCACAACGCCGGCCGCTCGCAGATGGCGGCAGGCTGGATGCGTCACTTGGCGGGCCAGGCGGTCGACGTCTACTCGGGCGGCTCCGAGCCAGCGGAAAGCCTCAACCAGGCCGTCGTCGCGGCGATGAAGGAGAAGGGCATCGACATCAGCCGCGAGCTGCCCCAGCCGTGGGCTGACGAGATCGTGCGAGCCGCGGACGTGATCGTGACCATGGGCTGCGGCGATGCCTGTCCGGTCTATCCCGGCAAGCGCTACGTCGACTGGGAGCTTGACGACCCTGCGGGCAGGCCGCTCGAGGAAGTGCGCCCCATCAGGGACGAGATCGAGCGACGCGTGCGCGTGCTGCTGGGCGAGCTCGGCGTGGAACCCAAGGCTGTCGACTGACCAGCCCAGACCGGTTTCGCCGAGGGTGAGTCACCATCGGCTCGGCCCCACCCTCCTGGCCGAGGGCATTGGGACGTTCGTACTGGTATTCGCGGGCTGCGGCGCGATCGCCGTCGACTCGCTCCGGGGCGGCCTTGGGCCGGGAGGCGCGGCGGCGGCATTCGGGCTCGCCGTCATGGTCATGGTCTATACCCTCGGCCACGTCTCGGGAGCACACTTCAACCCGGCCGTGACCGCAGCCTTTGCCATCTCCGGGCATCTCCCACCGGTCCGCGTCCTGCCCTACTGGACGGCGCAGGTCGCGGGTGCCGTCCTGGCGGCCGCCTTCCTACGCGTGAGTCTTGGTGATGGCGTCGCGCTGGGCGTGACGCAGCCATCGGGAAACGCAGTCCAGGCGTTCGCTTGGGAACTCGTGTTGAGCGCGATCCTGATGCTGGTCATCACGGCGGTCGCCACCGACGCGCGGGCCGTCGGCCAGGCAGC
>JACCYW010000025.1 GCA_013696275.1 Chloroflexota bacterium
GGGATGCCCAGTTGCTCATGCTCGGTCTCGTTCCAGCCGGCGCCCAGGCCCACCTCCACGCGCCCGCCGCTCATCTGGTCCACGGTCGTCACCAGCTTGGCGAAGGGCCCGGGCAGTCGAAAAGTGACCGGCGAGACGAGGGTGCCCAGGCTGATGCGGGAGGTCTCCCGTGCCAGGCCCGCCAAAGTCGCCCAGGCGTCGGTCGCCGGACTGTCGTCGTCGGGAAAGCTCTCATAGTGGTCGGAGCGGAAGAAGCTCTCGAAGCCGGCCTCCTCAGCCGCCTGCGCCACCGCCAGGATCTCGTCGTACGTGAGGCCCTGCTGGGGCTCTGTCATGAGCGCGAACCGCATGCGTTACCTCCATGGTTGACGTTCTCATTAGCTTGTGCTTGACTATTAGCGTGCCACGAATAGACGCCGCCGCAGCTGGCGACGGCACGGATCTGCCGGCCAGGATCATGGCCGAACTCGACGGTCTCATCCGCCACCGCCGCCGGCAGATGGCAAGGCGCTGGTCGCTGACCGACGTGAGCACGACTCACCTGCATGTCCTCATGGTCCTCGATTCGGACGGACCGGTGCCGATGGGCCGACTGGCCGAGACGCTGCTCTGCTCGAATCCCAACGCCACCGGCATCATCGCCCGGATGGAAGAGCGCCGGTTGGTGGAGCGGATTCGTGATGAGCGCGCCCGCCGTGTGGTCCACGTTCGCATCACTGAGGAGGGCAGACGGACGCTGGAAGAGCTCCAGGCTTTCAGGGAGCGTCACATGAAGCGCATCTTCGAGCACATGCCGCCGGCCGACCAACGGCTCTGCCTGCGGGCATTCCGGACCATCCGGCGCACGGCCGAGCTGTTGCAGCCGGAGAACGACTCGACCGGCCAGGGGTCCGCTGCCTGATGGCGACCCCGACGACCCGGCGCGCATCCACTCCCAACGCCTTCCAGCGGAGCCCAGCGATGGACCTGCCGCAGCGTCGGAAGATAGAGATCCTGGTGGCCATCCTGCTGGGACTCTTCCTGGCGGCGCTGGACCAGACCATCGTCGGGACGGCGCTGCCGCGCATCGTCGGTGAACTGCGCGGATCGAACGAGCTGTACACGTGGGTCATCACCATCTACCTGTTGAGCAGCACCATCACCGGCGTCTTCTACGGCAAGCTGTCCGACCTTTATGGGCGGCGCCGCATGCTGCTCATCGGCGTCTTCCTGTTCCTCGTCGGGTCGGCTCTGTCCGGGCTTTCGGCTTCGATGGAGCAACTCATCCTCTTCCGGGGCATCCAGGGTCTGGGTGCGGGAGCGCTCTTCCCCATATCGCTGGCCGTCATCGGCGATATGTTCACGCCCGCCGAGAGAGGCAAGTACCAGGGTCTGTTCGGCGCCACGTTCGGCGTAGCGGCCATCATCGGTCCGCTGCTGGGGGGCTTCCTGACCGATTCGGTGAGCTGGCACTGGATCTTCTACGTCAACCTGCCCATCGGCGCGGTCACCCTCTACATCATCTACCGGTATCTACCCACCGTCCGCGGCGAGGGCCGCATCCGCCAGCTCGATTTCCTTGGCGCAGCGGTCTTCACGGTCGCCATCAGCTTCTTCCTGGTGGGTCTGACCTTCAAGGGCGTGATCGATCCCGGGACCGGCGCTACCTACGACTGGAACTCTCCGGTGGTGGGTGGGCTCATCGCTGCCGGGCTGCTGGTGGGAGCGCTGTTCGTGCTCATCGAAGCTCGGGCTCGACAGCCCATCATCCCGCTGGACCTCTTCCGGAACCGCACCTACACCGTCTCCATGGTGGCTGTGTTCATGGCTTCGTTCGGCTTCTTCGGCTCCATCATCTTCCTGCCCCGCTGGTTCCAGTTCGTGCGCGGGGTGAGCCCGACCGAATCGGGCCTCCAGGTCATGGCCCTGCTCATCGGCGTCATCGCCAGCTCCATCATCTCGGGCATCGTCATCAGCCGCACCGGTCGATACAAGGTCATCATCGTGGGCGCGCTGCTGGTCATGGCGGTCGGGCTGTTCCTGATGACCGGGCTGCGCTCGGACACGGAGTTGCCCATCCTGTGGGCCTGGATGTTCGTGACCGGGCTGGGTATCGGTCCGACCCTGGCCGCTTTCACCATCGTCGTCCAGAATGCGGTCCCATTCGATCGGCTCGGAGTCGCTACCAGCAATCTCACCTTCTTCCGCCAGATCGGCGGGTCGGTGGCGCTGGCGGTCGTGGGCACGATATTCGGGCAGACCTTCGCCCGGGAGCTGCAGCCCCAACTGGAAGCTACCGGCGTACCAGCGCAGTTCTCCGGTCGACTGGCCGAGGCTGCCCTGGCCCAGGGAGGCGACGTGACCGCGCCTGGCATCGACCTGGCGGCCTCCCTGCGCGAGCTTCTGCCAGCCCAGGCGCTGCCCTTCGTCGACGCCATCGTCGCTGCTCTGTATCAAAGCTTCTCGCTGGCCGTGGCGGCCACCTTCTGGATCGGCTTGGCAGCCGCGCTCGTGGCCGCTGTAGTGGCTGTCGCTCTGCCCGAGCTTCCGTTACGGGGCATGGTCAGCCGCGACGAGCGCGAGGCGGTGAGGGAGAGTGCAGGGCGGGCCGAGATCCTGGCAGCCGAGTGATTGCGGTCGGCTAGCAGCCGGTCCGACCGGCTCCGGTGGTCCGATCGGCCGGCTCCGGTGGTCCGATCGGCCGGCTCCCAGCGGTCGATCGTCCACTCAGCGGCCCGTCCGACCGACGAGAGGCGCCTCCCACGCCCGCTGTCCACGCCGGGCGGTCGGATCGTCCGGTCAGCGAGCAGCCGGCGCGTGACGACCCGGGGTCTGGAGCGATCAGAGGCTAGCGGGTGCGATGAGCCTGGCGCCGGCCGGATAGTTAGCCGGACGCGATGCTGGCGGAGCAGGGAGCCCGCTAGCTGCCTGGCCGGAAACGCCCGTTGCTGCCTGGCCGGAAACCCGGGTTGGCCGCCTGGCCGCGCTGCCCTAGCCGGGTGCGCCGGATGAGCCAGGGGCTCCGGATGAGCCGGGTGCGCCCGGTCCCCAACCGGCATCAGGCATCCGTCGCGGGCGTGACTTCGACCAGCGCGACAGGATGCGATAACCGACGTACGCCAACACCAGGACAGGCCCGATGACGGGCACGCCGACGACCAACAGCCAGATCGCCAGGCTGGCCAGCCCCTGGAGTGCCTGGACCGTCTGGGCGGCGGCGCGGTCGATCTCGGCACTCAGGTCCCAACCCCGCTGTGCATCGGCCAAGGCGACGGTCGGCATCGCCCAGGTCACCTGGAGGGTGGCCAGCGCCGCGCGGCCTTCGATATCCTGCTGCTGAGCGACGAGGCGCTCGATCTCCTCCCTCACCGTGCTGAGGCGTGCCTGGACGGCCAGCACATCATCGATGGTCCCCGCGCGCTCCATGATCGCCTGCAACGCCGTCTCACTGGCGCGGGCATTGGCTAAGCGTGCCGCCAGGTCGACCGCCTGAGTGGTCACGTCCTCCGCCTGGGTGGACTCGCGCACCACCTGCGACGCTATGGCGCGCAAACCGGCCAGCGCCTCATCCCAGCGCTCGACCGGTACGCGGTAGGTGATAGTGGCGAAGCGCTCCCCTTCGTCACCCTCCTCCCTTGACGCAGAGACATATCCGCCCAGCGCACCGATGGCCGTCCTGGCCTGATCCAGCGCGGCTGGCAGGTCGACGATCTCCAGCTGGAGCGTGCCGCTGCGGACGATGAGCGTGCCGTCAGGTGCGTCCGCCTGATCGCCATCATCCCCTTGGGCCGGATCACCCGCCGTGTCCTCCCCGGGCGGGCCAGCAGCCGCAGTCGGCGCACGCTCCGCTGGGGTCGCTGCGCCCGCGCACGCCGCAAGGAAGATCAAGAAGATCGCACCCACGGCCATGAGCCGCGCCGATCGCTGCAGCATCGATGCCACGGTCCACACCTCGTGTTGGTGCGCAGCGGTCGCACGAACTCCTCCGTCCACGCGCGACGCCGCTGCGCGACCGCATCGTGCCACCTGACAGTGGCGGTCGGGCCTCTGACTCGGTAGCGTTTCCTTAACCGCCGTGGCGTTACGATGGCGAGCGATGGTCACCGAGCTCAGCCAAGTGATGCCGATACCGGCCGGTCTCCAGGCGCCGGGCACCAAGGATGCAGCTTTCAGCCCG
Source organism: Chloroflexota bacterium (assembly GCA_013696275.1). GTDB lineage: Bacteria > Chloroflexota > Limnocylindria > Limnocylindrales > CSP1-4 > Palsa-1032. The sequence goes on from JACCYW010000025.1 coordinate 4,157, forward strand.
GTCATGCGGGTGTCGGAGCTGGGACCCGGGGCCATGCAGCGAGTCTCCGCTGGTGACCTGGACGTTCTGATACTCCGAACGTCGTGCGGCCTCATCGCCATCGATGATCGGTGTCCGCACATGGCGGCTCCTCTGTCGGTCGGTCGACTGGAGGGCTGCGAGGTCCAGTGTCCGCTCCACCAGGGTCGTTTCGATCTGGTCAGCGGTGACACGGTCCGCTTTCCGACGACAGGTGGACTCGACGCCGATGGTGGATATCACGCTACGTGGTCGCCGCCCGGTGGGCCGCCGAAGCCGGAACCGTCCGACGACAAGGCCCGGGCCCGAGCCCTTACGCGGGTGCGTCGATTGCGCTACTACCGTCTGCGCGTCCAAGGCGACGACATCGAGGTGGCCATACCCGGTTGAGCCCCACGCTAGGCCGGCTCGTCCGTTGGGCGCCGGCCGTTCTCTGGATGGCCGTCATCTTCATCCTTTCGGCTCAGCCAGGGCTGGCGGTGAGCCACGATCCGGCCGTGGAGCTGCCTATCCGGCGGGTGGCCCACGCCGGTGTGTTCGCGCTGTTGACGCTCTTGATCGCGTACGCCGTGCGTGCCGGCCAGGCCCACCGGCGGCTTCTCGCGGCCGGGGTCCTGGCGGCCATCTACGGCCTGACCGATGAGCTCCATCAGGCCAC
>JACCYW010000040.1 GCA_013696275.1 Chloroflexota bacterium
TGCTGGCCATCGGCGGCGGTGCCAACGTGGCGCTGGTCCTGCTCCGGGCTGACGGTCGAGTCGGACTTGCCCTCGGCTTGCCGCAGCAGTTCCCGGTCTACACAGCGACCATCGTCCGGCTCGTGGCAGCTGCCCTGTTCATGATCGGGGCAGCCGCTGCGGTGCGTGCGCTCAACGGCCGGCCAGCCGCTGCCCGTCGGCTGGTGCTGGCACCGCCCATCACCATCGGCCTGCTGGCGGTGATCCTGTACTCGATCCGGGACGTGCTGCCACCGCTCATCGGTGATGCCGGCATAGAGGCGCTCCTGATAGCCGAACCCCGCTTCGCCAGACCGTTGCCAGGATCGAGTCCCCTGCTCGTGTCGGCTGGCGGTCTGACCGTCGGCTTCTTGCTGGCAGCGACACTCCTGTACCGTTTTGCATACGTGCGCCATGGTCCCGTCGTCGAGGGCTTCCTGGCGGCTGGCCTTCTCATCGCTGCGTTCGCGGAGATCCATGCCACGTTGTACCCGGGCGTGTATACCGGGCTCGTCACCACCTCGGACGCGTTGCGCCTGGGCTTCCTGTCGGTCCTGTTGCTGGGACTTGACGCCGAGGCGAGAGCCGACCTGCGGGCACTCCGGGCGGCCTATGCCACCCTTGATGAGCTGCGTGTCACCGAGGCCGAGCGCGTGGCACTGGAAGAGCGGGCGCGTCTGGCTCGGGAGATCCACGACGGGCTGGCCCAGCACCTCTGGTTCGCCAAGCTGAAGCACGAACGACTGTCGCGCCTCGTCCCCAAAGGGGCCGAGGCGCTCTCGGCAGAGGTAGGTCAGGCACTTGACGCAGCCATCGTCGAAGCGCGCCAGGCACTGGTCACGATGCGCTCGGGCGTCGATCACTCGCTGCCCTTGGCCGACCTCATCGCCCGGACGGTCGACGACTTCGGTCAGCGTTCCGGTCTGCGCGCTGAATCCGTGTCGGAGGACCTGCCGGCCAACATCCCGGCACGTCAGCAGGCGGAGTTGTTACGCGTCGTTCAGGAGGCGCTGACCAACGTCGGCAAGCACGCCGATGCAACGATGGTCCGGGTCCACGCCTCGATCGAGGGTGGCGAGCTGGTCATCACGGTGACCGATAACGGCCGCGGCTTCGATCCGGTCGCGGTGCGCGAAGAGGGTCTGGGATTGCGCGGTATGGAGGAGCGTGCCCGGCTGATGGGCGGACAGGTGGGCGTCAGCTCGGAACTCAGTGACGGGACCCGAGTGTCAGTGCGACTGCCCTTGGCACCCGGTGCATCGACGTCATCGATCGGTCCGACGGCCACTTGATGGCCGGGCTGCCTCCCAGAGCCCGGCCGCTGAGGGTGATGCTGGTCGACGACCACGCCCTGGTCCGCTCGGCTGTCCGCCAGGCGATCGCCAGCGCCGACGTTGAGCTCGTCGCCGAAGCTGCAACGGCGGAAGAGGCTTTCCAGCTGGCGCTGTCCGTGCGTCCCGATGTGCTCCTGCTCGACATCGACCTGCCGGGCATGAGCGGCCTCCGGATGGTCGAGGAACTGGCGCCCCGGCTGCCGGAGACGCGCATCGTGATGCTGACGGTGTCGGATGATGAGCGCGACCTGATCGAGGCTATCGCCAGGGGCGCGGCCGGCTACCTCACCAAGGACATCGGGCCGGAAGCGCTGCTGCGGGCACTGCGTGGGACGCAGGATGGTGAACTGGCCATGTCGCGTCGGTCGGCGGCCCTCGTGGTGCATCACTTCGCGGAAGCCGCGCGCCGTGGCCGAGTCGCCGTGGGCGAGGCGATCGAGGGCCTCAGCCCGCGCGAGAACGACGTCCTGCGGATGCTCGCTGATGGGCTGACCGATCGAGAGATCGCCAATGCGCTGGTCATCTCGCCACGCACCGTGGAGAGCCACGTGAGCAGCATCCTGCACAAGCTCGGGGTCCGCAATCGGGCCGAGGCTGCGCAGCGCTATCGCAACGGCGCCTGACGCGCTCCGACACCGCGTGGACGGCCGTAGCTGCGCGGACGCCGCTGCCCGCTCGAGCCAGGGCGATGGGCTCCTTGGTGCTCCTTCGTCGGTCGGGCTGCTCGCTGCCCGGACGAAGCGCCCAGTGGATCGCCTTGTGCTCCTTCGTCGGTCGGGCTGCTCGCTGGAGCGGACGGGTCGTCCCCTGGTCACTGCTCACCTGTCGCCTCGCCGGTCGGATCGAGCCCTCCCGGTAGCTCCAGCTCCTCACTCTCGATGTATCGCGTCAAGTCCGCGTGAGCGCTCCCTCATGGGCGGTTCTTGCGGTCCATCGACGACGGCGCCGCACGAGGGCCGCGTGGAGGAGGGCTTC
>JACCYW010000042.1 GCA_013696275.1 Chloroflexota bacterium
CAAGCCCTAGCGCGACACCGTTGGGCGATCGGCCTGATGGAGTCGCGGAGGAACCCCGGTCCAGCGAACCTGCGACACCACGACGCGGTCATCGGTAGTCTTCGGGCGGGGGGTTTCGACATCGCGATGGCCGCCCACGCGTACTCGCTGCTGGACGGCTACATCTATGGCTTCGCGCTGACGAAGATCAATCTCCCGTTCGATCCGTCGGAAGAGGTCGCCGAGGTGGCACAGGGCATGCTCGAGCCGTTCCCCCTCGACGAATATCCCCACCTCCTCGAGATGCTCACCCAATATGTGATGAAGCCCGGCTACGACTTTGGGAACGAGTTCGAGTACGGGCTTGATCTCATCCTCGATGGTCTCGAGCGAGTCCGGGACGCGGCCTGATGCCGTGTAGCTGCTGCGGATCGGTCCAGGCGCAGCGTATCCGACTCATCGCGGTGGACGCCATCGGTGCCGACGTGCTTGTCGCTGATCTGTGGGCCGTTCTTGATGACGTGGACCAGCGCCATCGCATGCCCGCGACCGAGTCCGAAGTCCTCCTTCAGCCAGTCGACGATCCTGCCGGCCTTGGTATCAGGGGCGTCGAAGCCCTTCTCCTTCGCCATGGCCACGACCTCGTTGGGAGTCTTGCCCGTCTTGGCTTGGATGCTGTCGAGGTAAGCCTGGAATGACATGCGGCTCCTTTTCGATGGTCGTGGCGTTCGATCGATCCCGACCTACACCTTATGACAGCCGAACCGGGCGGATCTCATCGGCCCACTCCGAGCCGCCACGTCGAACGACCGACTGGCGTGTGCGCCTCTGGCCGGCTCACTGATGCTCGATGCCTCAAGCGATCGTAGGCCAGCGCCGCGAGCGAGGCGCCGATGATGGGAGCCATCAGGTAGATCCATAGGTCCGCCTGTTCGCCGCTCACGAGCGCGGGTCCGAGCGAGCGCGCCGGGTTCATCGAGGCACCGCTGATCGGACCTCCCACGAGTGCGCCGAGTGCCACCGTGCCGCCGATCGCGATAGCTGCTGCCTGGCCGACGGCCCGCGCGTCGGTGGCGACCGCCGTGATGACCAGCATCAGGATCGCGCTCAACACGAGTTCCCCAAGCGAACGCCTGGACTGCGCTTCCCGATGGCTGCGTCACGCCCAGCGCGACGCCATCACCAAGACTCACGCGCAGGAAGGCGGCCGCCAGGACGGCACCCGCGACCTGCGCCGTCCAGTAGGGCAGGACGCGGACCGGTGGGAGATGCCCGGAGATGGCGAAGGCTGCGGTCACGGCCGGGTTGAAGTGTGCTCCCGAGACGTGGCCGAGGGCATAGACCATGACCATGATGGCTAGCCCGAAGGCCGCCGCCACGCCCGCCGACCCAAGGCCGCCCTGGAGCGAGTCGACGGCGATCGCGCCGCAGCCCGCGAATACCAGGACGAACGTGCCGATGCCCTCGGCCAGGAGGGAGGGGCCGAGCCGATGGTGACTCACCCTCGGCTAAACCGGTCTGAGCTGGTCAGTCGACAGCCCTGGGTTCCACGCCGAGCTCGCCCAACAGCACGCGCACACGTCGCTCGATCTCGTCCCTGATGGGGCGCACCTCCTCGAGCGGCCTGCCGGCAGGGTCGTCGAGCTCCCAGTCGACGTAGCGCTTGCCCGGGTATACCGGACAGGCGTCGCCGCAGCCCATGGTCACGATCACGTCCGCCGCTCGTACGATCTCGTCAGCCCACGGCTGGGGCAGCTCGCGGCTGATGTCGATGCCCTTCTCTTTCATGGCCGTGACGACGGCCTGGTTGAGGCTGTCCGCTGGCTCGGAGCCGCCCGAGTAGACGTCGACCGCCTGGCCCGCCAAGTGACGCATCCAGCCTGCCGCCATCTGCGAGCGGCCGGCGTTGTGGACGCACAGGAAAAGCACGCTCGGGGCGAGGTCCGTGCGGCCGGACTCGAGCCGCACCAGGGCGCGCAGGCGGTCGTTGGTGAGGCGCTCCACCAGCACCGGGATCCAGGTCGTGACCCGAGCCTTCGGGAGCAGGATGTCGAGCGACTCGAGGAGGAAACGCTCGATCGTCTCCAGGT
>JACCYW010000063.1 GCA_013696275.1 Chloroflexota bacterium
CAGCTTCCGCGGCGATGGCCGAGTCAGCGTCACCAGCTTCCGCGGCGATGGCCGAGTCAGCAGCTTCGGCGGTCGTAGCTTCGCTGGCCGTGTCTTGCTCGGACGCGGCGTCGACCCCGCTCGCCTCGGCGGTCACAGCCTCCGCACTCGCGGCGTCGCCCGTCGCTTCGGCTACTACGTCCTCGTCGGCCGGCTGGTCGTCGGTTCGTGAGGCTGCCGCCTCAGAGTCGGCCACCTGCTGCCGTACGGCGGCGAAGGCCGCCGCCAGCGTGTTGTCGATACCCTCCTCCGGCTCCTGCACAGCCTGGGTCGGATCGTATGCGGGGCCTCCCGATCGCCCGCCGCCGCGGCGTTCGCGCGTCTCTGTGGGAGCGGTACGGGCGGGTGCCTCCTCCGCCTGCTTGAGGCTGAGGCCGAGCCGATGGCGCTCGGAGTCGAGCGAGATCACCTTCAGGTCGAGCTTCTGGCTCTCGTGAACGACATCGCCCGGGTGCGCCACGCGCTGGTGCGATAGCTCGCTGATGTGAATCAGTCCTTCGAGGCCGTCCCTGACGCGCACGAAGGCGCCGAAGTTGACGATCTTGGTGACGACCCCTTCGATGACGTCGCCCACCTTCAGATCAGCCACCGTAGACGCCCACGGGTCGGGCTGGAGACGGCGTATCGATAGGCTGATACGGCCGCGCTCATGGTTGATGTCGATGACTTCGGCCTCGACCTCCTCGCCGACCCGGTAGCCGGCCTCTGGATTGTTGACCTTGTTCCACGACAGCTCGCTCTTGTGGACCAACCCGTCGATGCCTCCGAGGTCCACGAACACGCCGAATGGCGCGATCGACCGGACGCTGCCGGTCACTTTCTGACCGACCTGAAGGCTGCTGAAGAGTTCGTCGCGCTTCTCGCGACGTTCCTCGTACAGGGCGACCTTCTCGGACAGGATGAGCCGATTGGCCTTCCGGTTGACTTCCAGGATCTTGAGACGAAGCTTGCGGCCGACATAGGGCTGGAGCTTCTCGGCGATCTCCTGGGCGGCGTCGCGGGGCTGCTCGTTCTGCGGCCGGCGCGGGAAGTCGACGATCTGACTGATGGGCACGAAGCCGCGGATGCCGCAATCGACGATCAGTCCACCCTTGTTGTGGTCGATGACGGGCGCCTCGATGATGACCCCGGCATCGAGCTGCTCCTGCATGGACCGCCACTTGCGTTCCAAGCCTGCACGGCGGAGGGAAAGGACCGCGTGTCCCTCATTCGACTCAGGCTGCAGTACGTAGACCAGCACCGTGTCACCGATATCCAGCTGGGGCTGGGTCTCCGTGTTTCGGCCGTACAGTTCTCGGTTGCTGACGACGCCTTCCGACTTGGCACCGATGTCGACCAGGATCTCGTCTTTGTCGATGCGTACCACCTGACCCTCGACCACGTCGCCGTGCTTGAGGCTTCGGATCTCGTCCGTCTGTTCGCTGAGCAGCTCTTCCATCGTGGTCGGCTCGGGCCGGTCATCGACCACCGGCGCTGCCTCCGCGCTGGGCGTTGTAGCGGCAGCGGCGCCGTCGGGCGCGGCATCCGCTCGATCAGCCGCGGCGGGCGCTTCACCGTCGGTGGCGGGCGCTTGACCGTCCGTGACCGGCGCGCCCGATGTTTCGGCGTCCGAGGATGCACCGGTATCGACCGCGTCGGAAGCTGCCTGGGCCAGGGCGTCAGCCGCGCCGAGCGGCGCTTCACCGCTGGAGCCGATGGCCGCCTCATCGGGACCCTCCTGGGTACCCGCCGCCGTTGCTGATGGGCTTTCGGCTGATGCGCTTCCGTCCGTCGCACTCCCGGGGACGGTCGCATCGCTGACGCCGGCTGGGGAGGCGTCTACTGCGTCACCATCGGCCGGGGTGGTGCCACCCGCCGCCTGGGTCGGATCCGTGGCCCGGGTCGGATCCGGTGATGTGGGCGACCCGCCGACGGCCCCTTCGGCTGCAGCGACACCTTCGTCGCCGGAGCGTCGGGCTATCTGGTCGCCTGCGGAGATGGGCGTCTCGGAGGGAGCAGCTTCACCCTCGTCGCTCGTGATGGAACGGCCATCGGTCTCCGGGTCGACCAGTGACCCGGCGTCTGCCGGGCGATCCACCACAGCCACACCTGTCGCGGCGGTCGTGGTCTCGTCATCCAGTCCGGCATCATCCGCTACGGGTTGGCCGGGCTGCTCCTCGGCGGTGGGCTCCCTGCCCTGCATCGGCTCTACGGTCAAAGGCTTCTCCTCGGGTCGACAAGCTCCCGCGTGCTGGACATGACAGAAGCCCGGGCCGCACGCCCGGGCTTCATGGGATGGGAGTGGGTCGTACGTGTCCTGGTGGGCTCGTCAGACTCCTCCGTGCCGGGGCGGTTGATCCATTCCTGTTGTCCCTGCTCGCAGGGCCGGGGCATGGTACCACGCACGGAACGCCTTAGGCCTTCGAAAAGTGTCGGGTACGGCACTGGGGTCGGCTGGGGCACCAGTGCTAGGATCGGCCGTGCCTGAACTTCCGGACCTGACGGTCTTACGCGAAGCGTTCGAGGCTGCCCTGACCGGTCGACCCGTCGAGATCTGGACGGTCCCGCAGCCCTTGGTCGTTCGCGGCACGACGCCTGAAGCCGAGGCGTTGATCGGCCAGACGTTGATCGGCGTCGAGCGAAGAGGCAAGTTCCTTATCTTCGCCCTCGAGCGTGACAGGGTCGTCATCAACGCGATGCTCACCGGACGG
>JACCYW010000091.1 GCA_013696275.1 Chloroflexota bacterium
AGGGTCAGGTGCGCGTCGGATCGGAGTCACTGCCCGTCGCGCCGGCCGCCACGGTCAGCTACACGGTCGCCGGCGACGCTTCGACCGGCGGAGTGGCGACCGACATCGACATGTATCTGTTCGTCACAGGCGACCATCTCGTCCTGGTCACCTTCACTGCGCCCACCCGCCGTGATGGTGACGCGTACGGCGGCCTCGACTCGATCATCCGGAGTATCCGCGCGATCTGAGCGAGCTGTGGCGCGGGCGGATGATCGGTCAGTCGGCGGTCATGGGTCGGTGTGGATGATCACCCGCCTTGCTCCATCACGCCGGCGCATGGCGCCGAGTGCCGCGTCCACCTCCTCGAGCGCGATCGTCTCCGTGACCAGCAGGTCGAGCGGGAGGCGCCCTTCCAGATACCAGGAGCAGATCAGCGGGAAGTCGCGAGCGGGGACGGCTGAGCCATAGTTGGAGCCCAGGAGGCGCTGCCCGGCCTCCACGAAGGGATAGACATCCAGCGCAGCACGCTCGCGCTGCGGAGTCATCCCGATCAGCGTGGTCGTACCACCGCGGCGGGTCCAGTCGATGGCCGACTCGATCGTCCCCGCCATGCCGATGGCTTCCAGGACGTGGTCGGCACCGCCACCGTGCAGGCCGGCTATGACCTTTGCCGCATCGCCGACGAGCAGGGCGTCCGTGGCGCCCGCTTGTAGCGAGAGTGCCAGCTTGGCCGGGACAGAGTCGACTGCGATCAGCGGGTCGGCTCCCGTCATCCGAGCGGCCATGATGGCCGACAACCCCACACCACCCGCCCCGATGACCACGACCGATCCGCCCGGCTTGACATGCGCCGTGTTCACCACCGCCCCCACGCCAGTCGTGACGGCACAGCCGATGAGGGCTGCGATGCGCGGCGGCATCCTCGGATCGACAGGTACAGCCGCCTCCGCAGCCACGACCTGCGCCGAACCGAACGTGCCGATGCCACTGTAGACGCCCATCGCGGTGCCATCGCCCCGGCGCAGACGTACCAGGTCAGCGGTCAGCCGATGACCCGCTCCCCGGGGATCAGTGCACAGCCACGACTCACCTCGGACGCAGAGCGAACATCTGGTGCACGGAGCGATCCATGCCAGGACCACGAGCTGGCCGACGGCCAAGCCCTGGACATCCTCGCCGAGGGCCTCGACCACGCCCGCGCCCTCATGGCCCAGCACGACCCCAGCCGGTCGCTCCCATTCGCCGTCGACGACATGCAGGTCAGAGCGACAGACGCCCGATGCCAGCATGCGCACGAGCACTTCTCCTCGACCTGGTGCATCCAGGATGAGCTTCTCGATGGCCAGCCGTTCGCCCGGGCCAGTGAAGACCGCACCACGGACGTGACGAAGGGTCATGACCAGCCGCAGGATAGGGCTACCTGCTAGTCCTACTCATGGAGGCCAGGATGGATCTCGACATCCGCCGTTTCGATCAGCCAGATGAGCAACGCCCCATGCCCCTCGGTCGCTTCGACCTGGTGCGCCTGGGCGGGACCTCGGTCGGCCGGGCGAGCTATCAGCCCGGCTGGCGATGGTCCCTGCACGTCGGCCAGGCGCTCGGGCAGTCGAGCTGCAGTGTGGAACACGTCGGCTTGGTCATCTCGGGCCGGAATCGGATCACCATGGATGACGGGCGTGTCATCGACGTGGGCCCAGGTGACCTCTTCGCCATCCCGGCCGGGCACGATAGCGAGGTCATCGGCGATGAACCGTACGTCTCACTGCATCTGCTGGGCGGCGCGTCCTACGCGCGCTGATGGGCGGCCCTGCCGCGACGTCGAGCCACGGTCGCTCGTTGAACACCTCGCTCAGCCAGGCACCGAAACGTCCGGGTTCGCGATCGTCGTGCGGGGCCAGCTCATCGAGCAGCCTCTGGAGCTCATCCTGCGTTCGCCGGATGAGTGACTGCGCGGCGGCTCGCCGGCTCTGGTCGACTTCGGTCGCGCCGTGGATGGGCATGCCGATGAGGATGCGCACGGTCTTGCCGAACCGGATGCGGCGCGTGCCGCTGACCGCCACAGGCACGATGGGCACCCCGGCCATGAGCGCGAAGTGGGCGACACCCACCTCCAGCGGGCGTGCCTGGCCCTCAACGTCTGACAGGCGCCCCTCGCCAGCGATGGCGAGGATGGCGCCCGAGCGCAGCAGCCGGGCCGCGTTCCTGGTGACCTGGGCGATATCCGAGCCACCCGGCTGGAAAGGGACGCCCCGCTCGGTCCACGTGATGAGGGCGTTGCGGCGACCGATGGTCATGTCCCGCTCGCGCGGGCCGAAGATCAAGAATCGCCGACTACGGTCGGGCCAGGCACCCAGCAGGATGATGGGATCGGTCCATGACGGGTGGTTGAAGCAGACGATGTAGCCACCCGTCTCGGCAACGGGCAGACGCTCGCGGCCGTCCACCCGCACGCGCAGGTACGCACCAGCGGCCAGCCGACAGAAGAGTCGGACCACGGCATCCTTGGCGCGCGCCCCGCGATGGCCGTGACCATCACTCCCCGCGACGTGGGTCGACCACCTCACCGAGCCGCTGGCGCCGGGATCCGATCATCTGAGTGCGGCGCGGCGAACAGTCGTGCCGCCGGCGGGAGCGGTACGCCGGGCGGCAGGCCGGCCTCCGCCTGGTCGATCTCATCGATGAACATGGGCACCAGCGTCGGGTCGAACTGGCGGCCCGCCTCCCGCCGGAGTTCGTCACATGCCTCTTCCCTGGAGCGGGCCGGGCGATACGGCCGACCCTGGTGCATGGCGTCGTAGGCGTCGGCGACGGCGACGATCCGAGCGCCCAGTGGGATCGCGTCGTGGCGAAGACCGTCGGGGTAGCCGCGGCCGTCCCAGCGCTCGTGGTGGTGGCGGATGATGGGCGTGAAGGAGCGTGCCGATCGGAGCGGACGGCAGATCCGTTCCCCGATCTCCGGATGGCGAGCCAGGGTCGCGCGATCGGCGTCGGTGAGTGGCCCCACCTTGTGCAGCAGTGGTTCCGGTATGGCGATCTTGCCGACATCATGCAAGAGCGCGCCGTAGGCCACCCCGTCGAGGTCCACATCCCGTAGACCGACCTGGACGGCGAGTCGGGCAGCGCGGTGCGCCATCCGCCGGCAGTGTCCGTCCAACGTCGCATCCTTGGCCTCGACCGCATTGGCGAGCGCGGCCACGATAGCGTGCGCCTCCTCCATCCGTAACACGACCGCACGCATCCGTACGGCACTTCTCATGCGCGCGAGCAACTCGAGCTGATGGAACGGCTTGGTCACGAAGTCGTTGGCACCTGCATCCAGGCCAGCCACGATATCCTCCACCGCGCCGCGAGCCGTGACGATGATCACGGGTAGCGCAAAGGTCCGGGGGTCGGCCCGCAGGCGCCGGCAGATCTCGTGGCCATCCGCGCCGGGCATCGTCACATCCAGCAGGATCAGGTGGGGCTGGTGCTCAGCTATCACCGACAGGGCGTGCTTGCCATCAGACACGCTGACCACGCGATACCCCTCCGCCATCAAGATGCGCGCGAGCAACCGCTGGACGGCTTGATCATCCTCGATGACACAGACGAGCGGCGCATCGACGACGGGCCATGGTCCCTCGGCCACGTCTCCCTTCCTCTCTCGTCCCTCACGACCGTCCCCAGACTCCCAGACCCGTCGGCCGCGGCCGGAGTATAGCGTGGTTGTACTTCCGTGAGAAGGTCGCACTACTCTCATCTGATCGGGATCCGAGGGCGGACAGCCCTCCCCGCATCCAGGCAGGGAAACCTGAGAAGAGACGGACGAGACATCAGCGGACTTCTTCTCCTGACTGACACCACTCGGCGTGCTGCTGTAAGCAGGTTAGGGCACCACGTGACAGGGTGTCAAGTACCAAGTGACACGTTTCCGACATTGACGCGTTCCTACAGGGCAACGCGACCCAGTCGAGGCGTGGGAGCTGAGCGAGCACCCTTGGGCACTTTGCGCCAGATGGGCATCGCAGCGCCACAGTCTCGCCATCTTTCGCCGGATGCGATCTCAGGTGCACCGCTGACACGAGATCGGAGTCCCAGCCTCGGATCGTGGCTCCCACATGCCCCATTGGCACAACATGCCCGTCTCTCATCCTCCCCGCGTCCGCTGGCGACCGCGGGTGAGGCTCGCCACCGCAGGGATCTGCCTCGAACTGCTGTTGCGTGTCGACTCGTGGAGGTCGCCATGGCTGCGGCACGGGACAGCGGCGGCTGCGCACGGCGGTGGTGGTGCTACGATGCCGCCAGCCGCCTTGGCCGGGGAGGATTCCGCGCAGGCAGGCTAGGCCGGACGCCACGGATGCACGATCCCCCGGTCACCCAGAGGAGGAGCACATGCGAACCCGTACCATCGGGCTGGCCCTATTCGCCTGCCTGAGCATCATCGCGCTCGGCTGCACGCCGGCGGCGACCCAGGCTCCCAGCCGCGCTGCGAGTGCCGCAGCCTCACAGGCCGCCAGTGATGAACCCAGTGCAGCGGCCAGCGAGGAACCAACCGACGCTGCCAGCGACGAGCCGAGCGACGAGCCGAGCGACGAGCCGAGCGACGGAGCCAGCGGCTCTCCGAGCGCCGGCCTGCGCATCGGTGTGGTCACCGATGTCGGCATGCTCGAGGACCGCTCCTTCAACCAATTCTCGAACCAGGGAGCCGTCGACGCCGCCATGGAGCTGGGCGGCGAGCACCGCGTCATCATCACCGAGGACATCTCGGACTACGCGGGGAACATCCAGACGTTCATCGACGATGGCTTTGATGTCGTCGTGACCATCGGCTTCCTTATCGGGACTGACACGCTCAATGCCGCCAAGGCAAACCCGGACGTCTCGTTCATCGGCGTCGATCAGGGCATCTGCATCGATGAGGAGGGAAACGCCGACGCCACGTTCACCTGCGCTGGCGATGCGGCCACGCTCGTACCGAACTACCAAGGCATCGTCTTCGCTGAAGCACAGCCTGGTTACCTTGCCGGCTTGGTCGCCGGTACGATCACCGAGACGAATGTCATCGGCGCGGTGGCGGGTACCAATGTGCCTGCGGTCGTGGCCTACATAGAGGGCTACACCAACGGTGCGACCTCGGTCAACCCGGACATCGAGGTCTTGAACCAGGAGGCCAATCCCGATCCCGCCATCGGGTTCAACGATCCGACTCGGGGCGCACAGATAGCCGACGAGATGCTGGCGGCCGATGCTGATGTCATCTTCCAGGTGGCCGGCGGCACCGGCGAGGGTGTGCTCGAGACGGCATGTGCGGCGGGTATCTACGGCATCGGGGTCGATGTCGACCAGGAGATGTCTCTTGGCGCCACCAACCCGGCGGCGGCTGAGTGCATCGTCACGAGTGCCGAGAAGAAGCTCCAGCAGACCGTGAGCACGGTCATCCTGAGCGTTGCCGACGGCTCGTTCGAGCCCGGCGAGGTGCGCTATGACGCCTCATCCGAGCCGCCCGCCATCGGGCTCTCGCCCTTCACCAACTTCCCCGAGCTACTCACCGAGGAACTTCAGACCGCGCTCGATGAGGCCACCGCCGGCTTCGTCGATGGGAGTCTCGACCCGGCTCCCTAGGTCGACCTCGATCGCTTCAGGACGGCGGCTCGGACCTCCCGAGCCGCCGTTCTTCGTGTCATGCCGCTCGGCTATGCTGCGCCACGATGACCATCGCTCCGGCCGGCATCCCAGAGGCTGACCCGCCGCGGCTGGAGATGCGCGGCATCACCAAGCGATATCCCGGTGTCGTCGCCAATGACCATATCGACCTGGATCTGCGGGCGGGCGAGATCCACGCGCTGTTGGGCGAGAATGGCGCTGGCAAGTCGACCCTCATGAACATCCTGTACGGCCTCGCCCGCCCAGACGAAGGCGAGATCCTGCTCGATGGAGTGCCGGTCACCATCGAAGGGCCGAGCGACGCCATCTCGCGCGGGATAAGCATGGTCCATCAGCACTTCATGCTGGTGCCCGTCCTGTCCGTGGCTGACAACATCCTGTTGGGCGCGGAGGTGATGGCCGATCCGATATTCCTGGACCGTCGTAAGGCGAACCGGCGGATCAAGGAGTTGGGCGATCAGTTCGGCTTCGAGATCGACCCTGACGCCAAGGTAGAGGGACTGTCGGTCGGCTGGCAACAGCGGGTGGAGATCATGAAGGCGCTGTACCGGGAGGCCCGTGTCCTCGTCCTGGATGAGCCGACCGCCGTTCTGACACCACAGGAGACGAAGGAGATCTTCGCCGTCCTTCGACGCCTGGCCGATGAGGGCCGCAGCATCATCTTCATCAGCCACAAGCTGTACGAGGTGTTGGAGATAGCCGACCGGATCACCGTCATCAGACGGGGCAAGGTGGTCGGCACGCGCCTCCCGTCCGCGACCGACGAGGATGATCTGGCTGAACTCATGGTCGGCCGGGAGGTCCAGTTGGTCGTCGATCGCGGCGAGTCCCACCCGACGGAGCCGATCCTGGAGGTCCAGGGGATACATGCCAAGGACGACCGCGGCCACGAGACGGTTCGTGGCGTCGCCCTCACCGTGCGCGCGGGTGAGATCTATGGCGTCGCAGGCGTGGCCGGCAACGGACAGGAGGAGCTGGTCGAGGCGCTGACGGGCCTGCGACGGCCCACCTCCGGAAGCGTTCGATTGGATGATCAGGATGTCACCGCAGCTGGGCCGCGCGACCTGCAGCGGGCCGGTATGTCGTTCGTGCCCGGCGATCGCCATCGCTTCGGCATGGTCCTCAGCTTCTCCATCGCCGACAACCTGGTACTCACGCAATACGACGAGCCGCCCTTCGCGCGCGGCATCCTTCGTAACGACGGGGCGATCGATGAATGGGCACGCCGGGCCATCGAGCAGTACGACATCAGGACGCCTGCAGCGGACATCCCGGCGGGCACGCTTTCGGGCGGCAATCAACAGAAGACGGTGGTCGCGCGAGAGTGCAGCCGCAACTTGAGACTGCTGGTCCTCGACCAGCCGACCCGCGGCCTGGATGTCGGTAGCATCGAGTTCATCCACCGCCAGGTCATCGCGAAACGGGATGAAGGAGCGGCCATCCTGCTGGTGTCGGCTGAGTTGGATGAGATCCTCGAGCTGTCGGATCGCATCGGCGTCATGTACCGCGGTTCACTCGTGGCCGAGATGGATGGACCGTCGGCCGACCGCGAAACGGTCGGTCTGTTGATGGCCACGGGCAGCCGAGGCGGAGGCGGCGTGGCAGCGAACGACGCCCCGCGAGCGGCCTGATGACGGATCCCGAGGCAGGACCGTCCGCGCCCGCCAGCGGACCGGGAGCACTGCCAGCGACGCCCACGGAAGCGTCGCGCGAGATGGGACGTTCAACGTTGCACCGGATCTGGGCGCTTTCGGCCATCCCGATGGCGGCGGTGGCGCTGGCGGTCATCGTCGGGGCGGTGGTGATGATGGCTTCCAGCGTGGTGATCGGTGACTCATTCGATGCCGGACTGCCCGTCCGGGCATACCTCGCCCTACTGGAAGGTGGCTTGGGCATCGGAGCAGCCCAGCCGGAGAACGCGATCACCGCGTCGATCGTCAACACGGCGCCGCTCCTGTTGGCCGGTCTGTCGGTAGCGCTCGGCTTCAAGGCTGGGCTTTTCAACATCGGCGCCACCGGCCAGTTCTTGATGGGCGGCCTGGCGGCGTCCGTAGTGGGCGCGCAGTTCGCCAACGCAGACCCCCTCGTGGCCATCCCGGTAGCGGTCGTCGCGGGCGCGGCGGGCGGTGCCC
>JACCYW010000106.1 GCA_013696275.1 Chloroflexota bacterium
CCGATGGCGGCGTAGTTGAGCTTGGCCGAGAAGTTGAGACCGAGCGCCTCAGCGTTCCTCTCATCGGTCGTGTCGGTCAGGATGTACCAGACGTTCTTGCCGTTGCTGAGCTCGCCGCGATAGAGCGGCAAAGTGACCGTGAAGGCCGCCTCATCGACCGTGCCCGCTCGCAAGAGCTTGACCGGCCCGACCAGATTCTTGTCGACCTCCGACGGCGGCGGACCCTGGTAGGTCAGCGGGATGTTGGTGCCGGTCGACGACGGCGGTGGAAGGGGATCCTGGGCCAGGGCCGGCATCATCGTCGCCGCCGCCAGGGCCAGGGCCCCCAGGATCGCCGCCCCTCGGGTCAGCTGCCTGCGGGGGATCGCAAAGGTCATCTCGTTCCTCGCTGCTGCCACGGGTCCGTACCGGCCAGTGCCAGGTCCGGTGCCGTGCCCGACCACGGTCCGCCTCACAGATGAACGGCCCCCAAGCGGGCGGTGAACGGATGCGGAACATTCAGGACGGCAGCATGTCGACCGCCGCCTGAGCAGGGATCCGAAAGCCGACCCGACCGCCCGGTCCCGGTTCGATCCAGATGAGGCCGCTATGGGCCTCGACGAGCCGCTTCGCGATGGCCAGCCCGAGCCCTGCTCCGCCCGTCGTTCGGCCGCCAGCCTCGGACAATCTGACGAACCCATCGAAGAGACGGTCCTGGCCCGTGTCGGGAAAGCCCGGCCCCTGGTCGATGACACGGACCATGGAACCGTCCGACTCGGTCACCTCGACCAGCACTTCGGTGGCCGGTGGCGAGTGGCGGATGGCGTTGTCCAGCAGGTTGCGCACCGTGCGCGACAGCTCGGCGGGTCCGCCAACGGTGCTGACATGGCCGGTCGTCACCAGCCGGACCCGGACGTTCCGCTGACGGGCGACAGGCGACAGAGCCTCCACCGCCTCATCCGCCAGCTCCGCCAGATCGACACGGACCCTGGCGAAGGTCAGCCGTCCGCCTTCGAGACGCGCCAGCAGGAAGAGGTCGTCGACCAGCGCGGTCAGCGCGTCGACGTCATGGCGCATCGCGGCGTAGAAGCGCGGCGGCTCGGGCGCAAGACCATCCTCCAGAGCCTCGACCGCGGCCCGCAGCGCTGCCAGCGGCGTCCGAAGATCATGGCCGACGGCCGTCAGGAAGGCCTGCCGTGAGGCGTGCGCTTCCGTCCGCTCGTGGTCGACCTCATCGAGTCGATGCGCCATGTGGTCGATGATCCGCGCGGCTTCGCCGACCTCGTCAGCGCGGTCCAGCTCAGCCCGGGCCGAGAAGTCGCCACCGGCGATGAGCCTGACCGCCCGCTGGAGACGTCGCAGGTCGCTGCTGAGCACACCGGCCACGGCAAGCTCCAGGATGACTCCGAGACCCGCCCCGAAGACGAAGAGGATCGACAGGATGCGGAGCTCGGGCGGCGGCAGGATCATCACCGCCGTCGGGATAGTGATGGCAGCTCCGGTGACGGCCATGGCCGCCGTGGCGGCCAGTAACACGGCACGGCGAAGCGAACCCGAGCGCGCACCCAACCGCGGCAGCGTGAGACTCGCCAGGGATGTCAAGGCTGCCAGGCCGAGGATGACCGGGACGTACAGACCGCGCTGAAGCATCACTCCCCCGAATGCCTCCAGGGACAGGAGGGCAACGAACCCGACACCGAACGGAGCGGCCGCCAGCGTCAGGGTTCGAAGCGGTAGCCGATGCCCCATACGGTGGTGATCCAGCGCGGACGCATGGGATCAGCCTCGATCTTGTGCCGGAGCCGGCGCACATGCACCGTGATGGTCGACAGATCCTGGAACTCGACCGGCGAGTCCCACACGCGCTCGAGGATCTGTGCCCTGGAGAAGACTTGGCGGGGTGAGGCCGCCAGGAACGCCAGCAGGTCGAACTCGCGCGGACGCAGCTCGACGGTCTGTCCAGCCACGTTGACCTCGCGCGCCCCGAGATCGATGGCCAGCCCATCGAACGCGAGGCGGCCCGATCCCTCCGCGACCCTTGTCCGGGTGCGTCGAAGCACTGAGCGGACGCGCGCCGCCAGCTCCCGCGGCGAAAAGGGCTTCACGACGTAGTCGTCGGCACCGAGCTCCAGGCCGACCACCCTATCCGTCTCATCCGAACGCGCCGTGAGGAGGATGACCGGGATGTCGCCCATCCGGCGCATCTCGCGCAGGACCTCCAGACCGCTCAGACGCGGCAGCATCACGTCCAGCACGACCAGGTCGGGCCGGCGCTTCAAGGCGTCCATCGCCGCCGGGCCATCCACGGCGACCTCCACGGTGAGTCCATCCCGCTCCAGATAGCGGGTCACTACCTCGCGTACCGTCGGCTCATCATCGACCACCAGGACGCGCCCGCTGACGGACAGGTCATCACGACGGGCGACGGCTGATGGGGACCCGTCCTGGCGCTCCACTCGGCGAGCATAGAGGCCCATCCACCGCGCGACCACACATCCAGAGCTCGTTCCGCAAGAGTTCCTGGAACGTTCATGCCTTTGTCGTCGGGCGGTCATGTTCATCTCGATGGAGCATCGAGGGGGCGGGCAGGGACATGCGTGCCGCACCGGCGATCCCGTCGATGTGCTTGGTGGATCGGCCGATGGTCCCAACCCCGCAGGACCCATCCAGCCCAGCCCCGAGGCGGTCGGACGCCACGGGACGTACCCTTGGTGCGATGGAGACGACGCGCGCGGCCACACCCCGGAGTCCAGCCAGCCGTGACCTGGGCCTCAACGCCAAGCTGCTCTTCCCGACCCGTCAGATCGCCGAGCACTACTACCTGCCGCTCATCTACACCGCCTGCCGGACCTGCTACAGCGAACTGACCCCGGAGGATATCTTCGAGCGAGCCACGAGCGGGCAGGTCGCGACGGAGAAGCAACAGGACCTGGTCCGTCGGGTCATCGGATCGGGCCATGGCTCGACCATCGAGCATGTCGTCTTCTCCTTCGCCG
>JACCYW010000142.1 GCA_013696275.1 Chloroflexota bacterium
ATCAGGACGCCAGGTCAGCCGACAGGATCTCCGCGCCCCCGCTGTCCTTGATGAGCAGCCGAGTCACACTCGGGCGAAGGACGGCGGCGTTCAGGTTGCAGACCAGGCGGCCCGGGATCCCGATGAAGGTACCGCCGTCGACTTCCCGGCCGTCCAGGGCGACGAAGGTGACTACGTAGCGCTCGTCCTGTTCAAGTCCCGTGATGACCAGGTTGGCCTCTGTCCCCAGGTGTGCGCGATGAGATCACCGTCAGCGGAGACGCCGGGCGGCGTGCCAGAAAAGGCGATGGCCTGCGTATGACTCGGATATCAAAGCCCCTCCGAAGGCTGCATCGCAGGTGTGTACGTCCGGAAGTGACCTTCCGTTCGATCCGTGCTCGCTTCTGACGCGGTCAACCTGGAGGCAACAGGCCAAGATGGGTCTCAGGTGGCCAGATCGCGGCGGCTGACAAGAGTAGAGCCTAGTCTGGCCCGCAAAGCACAGGAGACGACGCCATGGACGAGACGATCCACCAGCGCATCAACGGACTCGCCAGCGAGGAGGAGGAACTGTGGGGCAAGGCATCCGCCGCCGGCGGCCTGGATGAATCGGAGCGCGAACGGCTGGCCGCCCTTCAAGTCGAGCTAGACCAGGCCTACGACCTCCTTCGGCAACGCGACGCCAAGAGGAGCGCCGGCCTCGACCCTGATGAGGCACAGGAACGGCCGCCCAGGGTGGTCGAGAATTACGAACAGTGAGCGCTGGGCGGCACGGCAGCGCCGCCCAGCTGCGGGACTCGGACCAGACTCAGACGCCGCTCGGTAGATCGTCGCGATCATCGGGCCTGGGGTCCGTCTCGGATCCCTGACCGCCTTGCATGCCGGGCGGGTTGCTCGCGCCCCCTCCCTGGACGCCCTCGCTGCCGGTCTGGCCGCCTGTCTGGCTCTGGCCGCCGCCCCACTCGGCCGAACCACCCTGGTTCGTCGAGCCGGCAGCCACGGTGCCGGTAGTCTGGCCGCCGCCAGAGGTGGTGCCCGTGTCGGGGCTCGACCCCGTGTCTCCGCCGCTCTGGGCGGTGCTTCCACCGCCCGTCCCGCTACCAGGCGATCCGGTGGGGTCGAGATCGACCGCTCCGGATCCCATGCCCGCGCCAGGCGGGTCGCCTTGGCCGCCAGGTCCGCTACCCCGATGGGTCGGCCCGCTCGCGGTGCCTGAACCGCCGACACTGCCGGCCGAGTCCGCTCCGCTGGGCCATTGGGCCGTCCCTGACTGGCCGCTCGACTGACCTTGGCTGTCGGACTCCCCACCGGCTTCCGAGTCGCTGCTCCAGTCGGCCGGTCCTCCGCCGGTCCTGCCCGTCGGATCCTGGCCGCCCTGGCCACCGCCCTGGCCACCACCCTGGCTGCCAGAGCCGCCTCCCTGTGTCTCGTAGCGATCCTGATCGTCCATGGACGATGCGCTCCTTTCGGCTGCTTGGGCGCCTGCGGCGCTTCCGGCACCGGCAGCATGCCGTGGCGCACGATGCGTCAGCTTCGGCGTTTCTTACGCGAGTCTCGCGCCGTCATTACAGGTATGTGCCGTGAGCGGTGGGCTCGCTACGCTGGCTGACCGGTCGGTGTACGCTCGGAGTGCGACAGGAAGTACGACCGTCCCGACCCGATGAGACCGAGGGAGGACCGATGACACGCATCGTCCGAGGCGCGCTGCTCCAGGCCGAGTGGACCGGCGACAAGGAATCGATGATCGCGAAACATGAGCGGTACGCTCACCAGGCGGCCCAACAGGGGGCCCAAGTGATGCTCTTCCAGGAGCTCTTCTATGGGCCGTATTTCTGCCAGGTCCAGGATCCGCAGTATTACAGCTACACCGAGCTCATCCCCGACGGGCCGACGACCAAGCGCATGCAAGACCTGGCCAAGGAGACAGGGATGGTGCTGGTCGTACCGATGTACGAGGAGGACGACAAGGCGGCCGGCATCTATTACAACACCGCCGCTGTCATCGATGCCGATGGCAAGTATCTGGGCAAGTACCGCAAGACACACATCCCGCATGTCAAGGGTTTCTGGGAGAAGTTCTATTTCCGTCCCGGCAATATGGGCTACCCGGTCTTCGAGACCGCGGTCGGCAAGGTCGGTGTTTACATCTGTTACGACCGGCACTTCCCGGAGGGAGCCAGAGCCCTCGGCTTGAACGGAGCAGAGATGGTCTTCATCCCGAGCGCCACGTCACGAGGGCTGTCGGAGTACCTGTGGCGTATCGAGCAGGTCTCGCACGCCGT
>JACCYW010000148.1 GCA_013696275.1 Chloroflexota bacterium
GTCAGCACTCGGTCGGCTTCACCCAGTTCGAAGCGCGACAGGACGATGGCCAGGGTCTTGTAGGTCCGTGGGGCGGGCATCACGCTCAGCGTAGCGCCCGCCGGATATCGCGCCAGACATTCATCCAACGTCCGGCCGATCGCGTAATCGTCCATGAGCGCCGGTGCGGTCGCGTCCCCCACACCGGCGCCCATCCATGCCCGGAGCAGGCAAGGTCCGCCCTGACGGCACGGACCACGCGCGTAACTTGCTAGCAACGAGTATCCTGTTAGCGTGCTCACCACGACCCACCTCGATCGGCTCATAGCCGATATCGAAGACGAGATCAGGCGCGTCATCGCGGCTGCCGAAGACGAGCGCACGACCGAGTTGTACACGATGGTGCGCTACCACCTGGGACTCGATCGGGCGGGCGACCGGGGCAAGCGGATGCGTCCACTGCTGGGCCTCCTGGCCTACCAGTCCATCGCCGGTGAGCATCAGCGGGCGCTGCCAGGCGCGGCGGCCGTGGAGCTGGGCCACAACTTCAGCCTGGTCCATGACGACATCGAGGACCGGGACATCGAGCGCCGGCACCGGGCGGCTCTGTGGACCATCTACGGCGTGCCCCAGGCCATCAACACCGGCGACACGCTCTTCACGCTCTCGCGCATGGCACTCCATCGATTGACCCAACTCGGCTTCTCTGACGCACGCGTGCTGGCGTTGATGCGCCTGTACGACGAGACCTGTCTTGCCCTGTGTGAAGGTCAGTTCATCGACATCTGGACCTCGGAGCACGACATGGCCATGTCGGTGGAGGACTACTTCGATATGATCGGGCGCAAGACGGCCGCCCTCATCGCCGGCTCGGTCCAGGCGGGGGCCATGCTCGCGACGGAGGATGGGGCGGTGATCGACGCCTTCCGGCGCTTTGGCTGGGCGCTCGGATTGGCCTTCCAACTCAACGATGATGTGCTTGGCATCTGGGGCGATGAACGATCGACCGGCAAGGAGTCGACCGACATCGCCAAGCACAAGAAGACGCTACCCGTCCTGTACGCCCTCGAGCGGGCCGGTCACGATGATCGAGTCGCCCTGTTGGCCATCGTCCGCGAGCCGCGGCCCGATCCGGCCCAGGTAGCGCAGGCGCGCGAGATCATGGAGCGTCTGGGCGCCCAGGACTACACGCGATCACGAGCGCGCGCCTACCGGGATGAGGCGATGGCCCAGCTGGAGCGCGCCGGCGTGGTCGATGGAGAGGCGCTCGAGCGGCTGCGCCTGATCGTCGTATCCGCCATCGACGCCTGAGATCGCCCGTTCGGGACTAGGGTCGGACCTCCGTCGTCATGACCAGGCGGTCGAGGCCGCTGTAGGAGCAGAACAGGTCGACCTTGGCGTCCAGCCGCAGCTGCTCGTCGCCTGCCGCGAGGAAGCGACCACCGGCCCCTGTGCTGCCGTCGATGTAGTACGGGAACTCCCGGCCACGATGAACGGTCACGAAGTAGTCCGCTCCCGGCATGCACCTGCCGCGTACGACGTCGGCGGATCGATCGGCCACCAGACTCGCCGACGGGATCCGTAGCGTGAGGCCACCGGCGATGCTGGCGCGGAGCCTATCGCCGGCCCGGGGATAGACGGGGCGGCCGCGGTCATCGACCAGCGCAGCCTCGAACCGGTTCCCTGCGCGTGGATCGACGGCCGTCGCGAGGGTATCGCCGCTGGCATCGATCAGCTCGAACCGGGCGGTCTGGAAGGGCTTCTTGCGGCCTGTGACAAGGTTCGTCTGGGGGCTGACGCTCACGTACGGGGCTGAAGTCGAGACCCGGATGCTGACGTTGCCACGGCGTGTCTGCACGCTCACAGCGGTGGTCCCCTGGATGTCGATGAGACCCGAGAAGTCGAGGCGCCACCGGCCGTCCGCGCTGACCACCCGCTCGTAGCAGAAGGAAGTGTCACCGGTCGGCCCGGGGTTGTCCTGGACGCAGATCTTCAGCACGTCACCGGGGCGCCCGGTGCCACGCACCGTCTCGGCCGATCGGCTGATGAAGGGCCGAAGATCGGGGATGCGCGCTCGCGCACGAAGACCGGCCGTCCGCAACGTCGTGACATCCGTCGGGTTCACCGTGAAGCCCTCCGGGAAGCATGCCGAGAAGTCGCCCTGGGCATCCGGACGAACGATCTGTCGAGCGCGCAGCTGGCCGTCCGCCGCCCGGAGGCTGACCGTGTGGATCGCCCCTGCGATGCCGCGTCCCTGGAAGCAACGCTCATCGATGGCCACGCGCAAGCGGAGCAGGTCGGCGCCGGCGGTCGTCGCCGGGCCGGCTGAGGCGGTGCCGGCGGCCATCGCTGGAGAGATGCCCATCGCCGCCAGCATGAGCGCGACCGAGGCAAGCGAAAAGAAGGCGCGCACAGTGATCATGGCCCCCTTTACTACGAGTCCGCGACTACTCCCTCACTCAAGATGACGAGCGGCCGCGCTCCCATGTGACGCCCGCCCCGCTCCTGGTTCATCGGGCGACCCATCCCACCGGGGATCGGCGAGGCCACCCATGTCGGGGCTGGTCATCCGATGCCTTTCTGCAGCGCAGCCGGTCGACCGACGATCGTTTGGGACGATGAGTGGCCCGCGCGACGAAGAGAGCCGGCCGATGCGACGCCCT
>JACCYW010000159.1 GCA_013696275.1 Chloroflexota bacterium
GTCCAGCAGGTACCGATACGGTGACGCCGCGGCGTTCGCCAACCCGATGAAGCGCCTCGGGCGTCCTCCTGAGAGAGGCGGGCCATCCCCGGCGATCAGCGCGCAGGCCTCATTCGGGCGGCCGTCCAAGCACCAGCGGATGATCGCCTCGTGTATCGATGGCGGGAGGGCTACGGACCCTGCGGTGGCGGCGGGGGCCGTTTCCGGCGTGGATCCGCCGGCCTCCGCCGCCCGGCGCCAGTCGTCGGCCGAGGGCAGAGCCACCTCCCCTTTGCTCACCACAGGTTCAGCGACTCGAGCGACTCCTCATCAAGGTCGCGCGTCCAGAGCTCCTGAGAGAGGTACTTCCAACCGCCGTCGGCGAGGAGCACCACGATCGTCCCGTGTTCCATATCCGCCGCGACGCGCTGGGCGACGGCGATGGCTCCCCCGGACGAGACACCGGCAAAGATGCCTTCGCGGTCCAGCAACTCGCGTACCGCGGCCACCGCCTCAGCGTTGGTGACCAGGAAGCGGCCGTCCAGCAGCGACGGGTCGAGGATCTCGGGCACGAATCCGTCATCCAGTGAGCGCAGGCCCTGGACCGACTCGCCCGCCATCGGCTCCGCGGCATAGATCCTCACCTCCGGGTGATGCCGGCGCAGCCTCCTACCTACACCCATCAAGGTGCCGCCGGTGCCCAGGCCGGCGACGAAGACGTCCACTTCCGGGCAGTCGGCCAGGATCTCCTCCGCCGTCGTCTCCTCGTGGACCCGCGGATTGGCCGGGTTGCCGTACTGGTCAGGCATCACGAAACGCGGGTCGTCCTGCACGAGGCGCCGGGCGAGGGCGATGGCACCATTGGAACCCAAGGCACCCGGCGAGTCGATGATCTCTGCGCCGTACAGAGCCAGGACCTGGCGGCGCTCGCGGGTGGCGTCATCCGGTAACACCACGGCCACGCGATAGCCCCGCCGCCGGGCGATCATGGCCAGGGCGATGCCGGTATTGCCGCTGGTCGGCTCGACGATGATCGAATCGGGTCCCAGGCGGCCCGACTCCTCCAGGTCCTCGATCAAGGCCTTGGCCACGCGATCCTTGACCGAGCCGGTCGGGTTCAGACCCTCCAGCTTGGCGTAGATCCTGACGTTCGGATGAGGCGCCATCCGGGCGATCTCCACCAGAGGCGTATGGCCGATGGCCTCGACCACAGACGGATAGCGACCACCATGCGGCGGCGACCCGTCATGGGCATGTGGACGCAGGCGCTCGACATCCGCGGCCGGCGCGCGAAGCGCCACGTTCAGCAGCCGCCGGCCATCGCCGGCAGCAGGATGACAGTGTCGTGTTCGCCGACCGGTGCACCGAGCTCGCCCTCATAGCGAACGTCCCGACCATTGACATAGACGTTCACGAAACGATGAAGCCCGCCATCGGGCGTGATGAGTTGCTCACGCAGTGCTGGGTGATCATCGAAAAGACCAGCCAGGACTTCGCCGACGGTGCCCCCGGTGGCCGGCAGTTCCTTGGCTCCCCCGACCTGCTGTCGCAGCACCGGCGGGATGCGCACGGTACTCACGCGGGCACCGATGCCTGAGCGGTCTCCACGCGCGCGCCGTCGCCGCAGGTGGGGCAGTCGGGATCACGACGCAGGGTCAGCTCGGTGAACGTGCCATCCAGCGCGTCGTAGATGAGGAGACGACCGACGAGCGGCTCGCCGATGTTGAGCAGCAGCTTGAGCCCCTCGGTCGCCTGAAGGAGGCCCATCGTTCCCGGGACCACACCCAGTACGCCCGCCACGGAGCAACCAGGAGCCAGTTCCGGCGGCGGTGGAGTCGGGTACAGGCATCGATAGCACGGCCCCGCGAAGGGCTTGAAGACGGTCAGTTGGCCCTCGAAGCGGAAGACGCTGGCGTGGACGACCGGGATACCTGCCCGGACCGCCGCATCGTTGAGCACATAGCGCGTCTCGAACGTGTCGGTGCCGTCCAGGACCACGTCGTAGCCGGCGATGAGGCGCTCCACGTTGTCCCCCGTGAGCATCTCCTCGTGGGGCACGAAGGTCACGTCGGGGTTCAGCGCGCGCACCGTTTCGGCCGCCGATTCGGTCTTGCGCCGGCCGACGCGGTCGGTCGTGTGGACCACCTGGCGCTGCAGATTGGACAGGTCGACGGTGTCGAAGTCGACTACGCCGATGGTCCCCACCCCTGCCGCGGCCAGATAGAGCATGGCCGGTGACCCCAGCCCACCCGCCCCGATGAGCAGCACCTTGGAGTCGAGCAGCCTGGCTTGCCCAGCCACGCCGACTTCCGGGATCAGCAGGTGCCGGCTGTAGCGCTGCTTCTGCTGCTGTGACAGCACGATGGGCGCCTGCCACGCGCGGCCCTCTGCCTTCCATTGCTGGAAGCCGCCACTCATCGACGCTACATCCGTGTAGCCCATCTCCTGGAGTAGCTGCGCCGCGAAGGCGGAACGGACGCCCCCAGCGCAGTACAGGATGAGCTGCTTCTTCCGGTCGGGTGCGGCGGTCTCTATCCGGCTCTCCAGGTAGCC
>JACCYW010000160.1 GCA_013696275.1 Chloroflexota bacterium
GGCATCCCCAGGCGCCGCGCGATCCACCCACAGGCCGCGGCCGCCAGCAGGACGAGACCGAGTTCCAGGATGGCCGGGGCGGTCACGGGCATCGGAACGATCCTACAGAGCCGTCATACCTCGAGGCGGTCCCGAAACGTCAGCATACTCTTTCGAGCACATCTGCCGAGACCTGGCCGACCCCTTCCGCGGCGCCGGTCCGGCGCGTCGCAAGTATCAGGAGCTGGTTGTCCGCCAGGCACTCGGCTGGGAAGACCTCTGGAAGCTCACCCCAGTCCTGGCCGCTGAGCGGTCGCGAGCGCAGCTGCAGCCCACCAGGGTCCGAGCGCAGGGCGACGCGGTCAGGACCGGTGACCAGCAACCGAGCCTCTAACCCGAAAGGCTCCGGGGAGAGATCGAGAGCCGTGCCGGCCGCGCCGATGAAACCGTCTTGCTCTTCGACGGGCGGTGTCCATGCCGTCGGGATGGACGCCCCGCTCTCATCGATGATCTGACCGTCGATGTAAGCCTGTGCGAAGGTCTCGAACGTGCCGAGGTCTGTGGGGCCTAGCCAAGCCGAGAGGGCGACCGATTGGTCTTCGATATCCCCCCCCGCGGGCAAGGATCCCACGAGCTGACGGATACCTTCCCAACCTTCCTCGTTGGCGAGGTATTGCCACCACACGAACGTTCCTGCTGACCATCGGACGAGCGAACCCACCTCGTCTACCTCCAGTAGCCGGGTGAGTACCTGCCACTCGAGGTTCGGATCCGGGTAAACGAGGTTGCTGAGATACGCCGCAAGTCCGTCCTCTCTCCACGCACGGGCGGCGTAGGCGACTCGGCTCTGCGGAGCGAACGTGGCCTCCTGAAGGCAATGTGCGAGTTCAAGTGCGACCACCTGCTTGAACTCGGGCTCGCTCAGGCGCTGTGCATCCGGGTAGAGGACGAGCCGACATCCCGCATCGTCGGTCATGCTCGCGCCGTAACCAGGCACGTCCAGGTTGGCGGCGAGGACTACGTCGACGGACGGCAAGGTGCCGAGGTCTTCGTAAACGGACACCGCATCGGTCATGGCTTGGGTCACCAGTCCGCGATAGGACTCCTCCCAGCCGAAGGTAGCGATCGACGGGGTCGGATAGTAGATGGCATAGGCGAAGCCGGGCGCGTCGATCGGTGTGGCAGACAGGCAGCGCGTCGTGCCCTCCCCCAAACGGAACTGACGGAAGAAGCGCTCGCAATCAGTCTCGTAATCTGGGTCCAAGGGCGGTTCCGAGACCTCGCCCACGTCCGTTGCGCCGGGTGTCGGCTGGGAGACCGATGGATCGAAGGTAAACGCAGGAACGGTGGGCGGTGGGGCAAGGGGGTCAACCACCATCGCTTCGAGTTGGCCGTGATCGAAGTCGAGCAGGTCGACCAGGCCGGCGACCGACTGGGATGCGCCACCCCGGCCGTTCTCCGCCACCCATTCCCGACCAGCGGCGATGATGCCGGTCATGTCATAGGACCCAAGCGGACGATCGCGTAGCACCTCTGTCTGTGCAGCGCCGCCGAGCAGGAGGCGAAGCGAAGAGTCCAAGCCGACGTCCAGTGTCCAGTCGCCGTCCGCTGCCCTGGCGAGAAGATTATCCAGATACCCGAGTGACGCCAGGGACGGACCGGTGTCTACGGCCCCGCTGGGCGATGGGCTCGCCGGCACCGGCACATCGGGGTCCACCGGCACATCCGAGGTCATGCAACTGGCCATGACCAGAGCGGTTGCCACCATCAGGACGCCGAGGGGGCGCGCACGGTGAGGATCCACTACCTGGCGCCTTCTTGCACGAGGCGTCGAGCCATGAAAAGAGCGGTCCAGTCTCGGCCTGGACCGCTCTTTGGCTGCGGGGAGTCGGTCGTCAGTCGAGGGGACAACCGAGATTGTTCTTGGCGTCCAAGTCGTCCTTCAGGTTCGTGATCGTCGTTTGGTTCTGGCTCGCCAGCGCCGAGTTCACGGAGGCCAGCATGTTGCCGGGGTCAGAGAAACGTCGATACGGATAACCGACATCCTCGCTCGCCGCGTTCAGGAACGCAGCCACAGCCGCGCGCAGCAGTTGCCGCGCCTTGCTGGTGAGTCCGCTGCCACCGCCGTAGTTCAGCGCTTCGAGGAACGTGTCGTCTCCGTATTCCGAGGAAGCGAAATACGCCGGCAACGTGAAGACCGACGCGAGCGTGGTGCTGGGCGAGTACTCCTCCCAGCTGTCGAAGTGCTGCGCTTGCTTCCAATAGCCCGGCGTGCAGCCTTCATTGCCGATACGGGTCGCCGAGGCCGGTGCGGCACCTCCAACGAGCCCTACCGCAAGCGCTGCGACGAGCAGCATCATGCGCATGGATCTGGTTCTCATGGGCGGATTCCTATCCTCCGTTGCGCGCCGTCTTGGGTCGACGCGGACCGAACACCGCGCACTGGGAGCGGGTGTCCCTGGGAGTATGCCCCAGTGACCATGACTTTGGTACCCCCCCGATCGCGCCAGCGTTGCAGGGCCGCACCAGCCCTGCCAACCGACCGCGTCACTTTCGCCCCGGGTGGGTACGGGCCCAGTGCAGGCCTCACCAGGCATGCGGTGTCGCGGAGTGGCAACACCTTGGCCCAAGCGGGTCACCGAGTGTATTGACTAAGTAGTACGTAGGTACTAGGCTCACATCACTCGGAGTCAGCTCTTCGCCCAGTCGAGTTGACGACCCAGACCGAGTCCACCCAGACAGATGACCCGTCCGCATCCCAGAGCGGAACGGGGCCCTCCCATGCGGGAGGGGTAGGAGAAACCCAATGTCCGCCGCCAAGGTCAGCGTGGTCGTACCTGCGCTCAACGAGGCCCAGAATCTGAGGCACGTGCTTCCGCTGATCCCGGCCGATGTGCACGAGGTCATCCTCGTCGACGGACGCTCTACGGATGGCACCGCTGAGGTCGCCCGGTCACTGCTTCCCCATATCCGCCTCGTCGCCCAGCCCGGTCGCGGCAAGGGAGACGCCCTACGGGCTGGCTTTGCGGCTGCCACTGGTGACATCGTGGTGATGCTCGACGCTGACGGCTCGACCGATCCCCGCGAGATCCCCCACTTCATCGAGGCGCTCATGAACGGCGCCGACTTCGCCAAGGGATCGCGCTTCCTGCGCGGTGGCGGCACGAGCGACATGCAGTCGTATCGCCGGCTCGGCAACGCCAGCTTCGTGATCATGGTCCGGCTGCTGTTCGGTGGCCATTACACCGATCTGTGCTACGGCTACAACGCCTTCTGGCGACGCGTCATCCCCCTCCTGGCGCTCGACGGCGATGGCTTCGAGATCGAGACGATGATGAACGTGCGCGCACTCAAGGCAGGGCTGCAGGTCGCGGAGGTCGCCAGCTTCGAGCATGAGCGGATCCATGGCACCAGCAATCTGCGCACCATCCCGGATGGCATGCGCGTCCTCCGAACCATATTCAGAGAGCGCTTCGGCTCGGCACGCTCGGTCGCGCGACCCAACGGACGCCCGGTCGTCGCGGTACCGGTCGAGTCAGCTGGTCGGGCGACGGCCGTCCCCGTGATGGCTCCCGCCGATGGCATCTCGTGGCCATTCCCGGCCGAACCGATCAGCCTGGCCGTCGGCATCCCCAAGGCGGATGCTCCCCAGCAGGTGCTCGCCGAGCCCTGATCCACTCCTGCAAGGCAGAGCACGCCAGGGGTCATCGGGTCTCGGCGACGCGAACGACTGCGACGGTCTAGGCTCGCCTGACCGACGCCCCCAAAGGCTCATCGACTCATGCAGGTCTTCGTCCTCGCCGGCGGTCTCGGCACACGCATACGGAGTGTCCTCGGGGACGTCCCCAAGCCGATGGCGGCCATCGGCGGTCGTCCCTTCCTGGAGTACCTGATACTCCAGATCCGTCGTGCCGGCCTCAGGCGGGTGATCGTCTGTACGGGCTACCGGGCCGACGTGATAGAGCGGTACTTCGGTACGGGGAACGGTTGGGACATGGACATCTCATACTCTCGCGAGCCGGAGCCCTTGGGGACCGGCGGAGCACTTCGGCTGGCCGCGAGTCGCTTCCCAGCGAAGACAAGTCTGGTGATGAATGGCGACTCCTTCTTCGATATCCAGCTCGAGACCCTTTGCCAGCGCCACCAGGGCACACCTGCGCGGGTGACCATGGCATTGGCGCGCGGGGTAGAAGGCACGCGTTACGGGATCGTCGAGACCGATCGCCTCGGTGCTGTCACGCGCTTTCAGGAAAAGCCGGTCGGCTTGGCCGCAGCTCGCCTGGGTGCTGGCCATGATCTGATAAACGCCGGCCTGTACGTCGTGCAAGAGGCGATCCTCGCCGCCATCCCGGACGGGCAGCCTGTCTCGCTCGAGCGCGAGGTCCTGCCGATGCTCGTCGGAGGTGGCTTGCGCGGCGAGGTCTTCGCGGCCCCCTTCACGGATATCGGGGTAGCCCAGGATCTGGCACTCCTGCGAGCGGCGCCCGAACGGCTCCTGCTCAGCGAGGCGGACTGAGCGTGCTCATCAGAGCCAAGGCGCCCCTCCGCATCAGTTTCGCTGGCGGTGGCACTGACGTACCTCCGTTCCCCGCTGACGAGGGCGGCTGCGTCCTCTCAGCGACCATCGATCGGTATGCCTGGGGCACGCTGCGCCCGCGGTCGGATGGCGCGATAGCCATCAGCTCGCTCGACCTGGGGACCTCGCTCCGCTTCAGCTCGCGCCGGGAGCTGGTACTCGATGGCGACATGGATCTGCCCAAGGCGGCCATCAAGAAGCTGACCGGCACTCACGACGCGGGCTTCGATATGTACCTGCACTCCGACGCGCCCCCCGGATCGGGCCTGGGTTCTTCGTCAGCGATGATGGTCGTGGTCGTCGCGCTGATGAAGGAGTGGCGGTCGCTCGCCCTGACCGACTATGAGATGGCGGAGCTGGCCTATGAGGTCGAACGGGTGGACCTAGGCATCAGCGGCGGGCTGCAGGATCACTACGCGGCTGCGTTCGGCGGCATCAATTTCATCGAGTTCTTCGGTGATCGGGTGGTCGTCAACGGCTTGAAGGTCAGCCAGGACGTCATCAACGAGCTGGAATACAACCTGCTGTTGGTCGATACGGGCAAGGTACGCCTCTCCGCCAACATCATCGCCGATCAGGTGGCTCGCTACGAGCGGGGCGAGGACAGCTCGCTCGATGCGCTGCGCGCACTCAAGCGCATCACCGTGGAGATGAAGGATCGGCTCCTGCGGCGGCGGCTGGACGAATTCGGAGAGCTCCTGCACGAGGAGTGGATGCACAAGAAGCAGATGAGCGACCGCATCTCCAGCCCCGAGCTGGACGAGCTGTATGAGCTCGCCCGCAGCGAGGGTGCCATCGGCGGCAAGATCACCGGCGCCGGTGGCGGCGGGCACATGATGCTGTACTGCAGCTTCG
>JACCYW010000168.1 GCA_013696275.1 Chloroflexota bacterium
GGCCCTCTTCCCTGGTCAGCCAGGCTGGGGTTAGAGCTGGTTCAGTGGCAGGGCGATGTCCACCACGGTGGGGCGGAGATCACCCAGCAGGCGCGCGTTGCCTGTGACGAGGTTGATGCGGTAGAACCGTACGTTGCCCATCTGGCTCAGCGACGCAAAGGCACGGACCCGCTGCGTGGTCCCTGACCGGACGATGCTGTAGACGTCGAAGCCGACGCTGGCCTCGACATCCAAGTTGAGCTTGCCGGTCGCGTTGAGCGTGCCCGAGTTGGGCGGCGCCTGGATGACGACCTGGTCAAGGTTCGAGTCGATGTCATAGAGCGTCGTAGCGGTGTTCAGCTCCAGGTCGTTGTTGGTGTATCCGGCTCCGGTGACACCGAGGGCGGGACTGACCGCGGGTGGTCCGACGTAGTTGAGCGTGCCATCCATCACCGTCGTGCCGGCGGTTGGCCCGGCAAAGGGATGACGCAGGTCCTGGCCCTGGTCGCTGATGACGCGCAGCGCGTCGGCGGCCGGGTTGAAGTCGACGCCGAAGAAGTCGCCCATCAAAGCGATGTCCAGCTGGTCGACCTTGGTCGCGCTGGCGTCGTCGTCATCGACGGTGTAGATGCCGCCCCTGTCGCCGAGCGCGTAGAGCAGACCGTTGGCGACGCGGTGATCGATGCCCACGATGTCCGTATCGCCAGCGAGGCCCGTGATGCGGCCGATGGTGAAGAAGTCCTCCGGGCTGGTCACCTCGAAGCAGATCAGCCTGTGGTTACCGGTCAGACCCAGCGAGTAGAGCTCACCCGCGTCGCGGCAAGGATCACCGTCCCTGGCCGCCACCGGGGCAGCTCCCAAGGCGGAGACCGCTAGTGCGGCCATCAGCGCCAGCTTGATGCGTGTTCCCATCTCTTACCTCATGTCACATCGGACCTGGTTCCGTGGTGGCCCAGACGTACCGTGCGATGGGGGATACGGATCACCGGCCGCGGTTGTTCGATCAGGCCGCTGCCTGCAACGCCTCTGTCATGCCTGGCATCACATACGGGTGCCTCCCCCTCCGATGGCCCTAGACTGAGGGCCGTTCCAGTGGAGGGCGACCGGATCTTCTACGTCAGCCGCGGCGACATCCCGCACAAGCGCCACACGCAGCATCGCGCGCCAGATGGCTCGCTCTACGCTGAGGAGCTTTTTGGCATGGAAGGCTTCACCGGCCGATCGTCGCTCATCTACCACCTGCGGCCACCGACCCAGACACACGCCATCGAGCCGGTTGCCGAGCTCCTGCCCCAAGCCGCCCATGAACCCGTCCACCGGCATCACCTGGTGCGCTCCGGGGACATGACGGCACATGGCGATGTGATCACCGGTCGCGTCCCGCTGTTCTTCAACAACGATGTCCTGATGGGCGTCATCAGGCCGACCGAGGCGATGCCGTCGGATCTCTTCTATCGCAACGGCGAGGCCGATGAACTGCTCTTCTTCCACCAGGGTTCGGGGGTCCTCCAGAGCATCTTCGGGTCGCTGGCCTACGAGCAGGGCGACTATCTGATCATCCCCATCGGGACTACCTGGCGGCTCGATCCTGACGAGGGCGTCGCGCACCGCATCCTCTACCTGGAGTCACCCACCGAGATCGTGGCGCCAAGGCGCTACCGCAATGAGTACGGGCAGTTGCTGGAGCACTCGCCGGTCTCCAACCGGGACTTTCGTGCCCCTGTGGCGACCCCTGCGCGGGCCGATGAGGGCGACTTCACCATCCATCTCAAGGTCCGCGGCAAACTGACCGCATACCACTACCGTGCCCACCCCTTCGATGCGGTCGGCTGGGATGGCTACCTCTTCCCGTTCGCTTTCAACATCGCCGACTTCGAGCCCATCACTGGCCGCATCCATCAACCGCCGCCGGTGCACCAGACATTCGCGGCTCGCAACTACGTCGTCTGCTCGTTCGTGCCCCGCCGATTCGACTATCACCCGCTGGCCATCCCGGCCCCATACAACCACTCCAATATCAACTCCGACGAGGTCATCTACTACGTGGCCGGGAACTTCATGAGCCGCCGCGGAGTGGAAGTCAGCTCGTTCACGGTCCACCCGGGCGGCATACCGCACGGCCCCCATCCAGGCACGGTGGAGGCTTCGCTGGGCAAGGAAGGCACGGAGGAGCTGGCGGTCATGGTCGATACGTTCCACCCGCTCCAGCTGACGCCTGAGGCGATGGCGATGGACGATCCGGCGTATCCGTTCTCATGGCTGCCAGCCGATGACGGCGGCGCGGAAGCTGAGGGCCTTGCTCAGCGCGGACCGGAAGCCTTCCCCGACTAAGGCGTCCTTACATCGAGACCAGGCGGTCTCAAGGCGGAACGAAGCGCTTCAGCTCAGCGGTCGAGGGATCGACATGGGCAAGGCCGCCGACTCGCCGAAGGCTGGGTCGGCCGATACCAGGGCATCGCTCCCTTGCCACCTCCCGGGTGCCCGCCATCGTGGGACCATGTGGCGATGCTCAGTGATCTGCTCACGCGGCTTGACGCCGTCGAGACCCGCCTTGCGGCCGCTTCGTCGGCCGACCCACCACCCGGCCTGACGGAGCCCGACCCGGACGGCGTCGAGCGCTGGGAGGCAGGTCAGGTTTGGGCTCATATGGCCGAGTTCGTGCCCTACTGGACAGCCCAGGCCGAGTATGTCATCGGCCAGGCGGCGACCATCCCGGTGCCCTTCGGTCGAGTCAAGACGGACCCCGACCGGATGACCGCGATAGAGCGCGATCGCCACGCCGATCCCCTTCAACTGATGTCGCGTGTCAGCGAAGCGGTCGAGCGGGTCCGGGTCTTCGTGGCCGAACTCGAGACTCGCGACGAGCAGGCCGTGGGACTCCACCCGGTGCGCGGCCAGATGACCGTCGAGGAGATGCTGGACAGCTTCGTCGTCGTTCACCTGGAAGAGCATGCTGAGCAACTGGAGGGCCTCGCCGAACACTGAGCGAGGACCGCCGCAGGATCCGCGGGTCGACCGCGCGAGGAGCGACCTGCCAGGGGTCATGTTCGTGTCGTATGGGCACCACAGCGCCATGGTCGTCGCTCGGAGTGCCCAGCTTGTGCCGGAAGGGCCGTCGGGTGAGCACCCGGCACGAAGCGAGGTCGCTAGCGCCGCTACACGGCTCTGTCCTGCCCCTTTGGCGCCGACCGGAGGACCGATTCGCGGCGAGCGGCCATGTCGTGCCAGTTGGGAACCGCGGCGCTTGTGTCGGATGGGCACCGCGGCGCGACGCCGGATCGGCACCGCGGCCCGACGTCGGATCGCGGTGCTTGCGACGCCGCTGTATGGGGCTCATCGGCGTCCTGGACTCCGACATGCTCCTCGGGACGAACCCTCATATGGCACCATGCTGCCGATGTCGGGCGTCGTAGATGAGCTGCGCAGCCTCATCCGTGCCGTCGGCGGGGGACTCCTCATCGGGGCGCCTCTGCTGTTCACGCAAGAGGTGTGGGCGCACGCGGTGACCGTGCCGGCCTGGAAGATCGTCCTGCTGCTTGGCACCGCCTTCGTCATCGTCGGCGGCTACAACGCACTGACCGGCTTCCGGGCGGATGCGACGATCCGTGACGTGCTCGTCGATTCGGTCGAATCGATGGGCATCGGTATCGTCGTCGCCCTGGGCGCGCTGTTCATGATCGGTCGACTCGACGCGGCAAGCAGTCTGCGCGAGGTGGTCGGTATGGTGGCGTTGGAAGCCATCCCCATCGCGTTCGGGGCGGCCGTGGCGCGTGCCCAGTTGTCCGGTGGCGCGGAGGCCGAGGACACTGGAGGCGGAAGCGAAGCGGGACCGATAGGACCGTTCGGTCGGATCTTCGTCACGGCGGGCGGCGCGCTCCTGTTCGCCATGAACGTGGCACCGACCGAAGAGCCGGCCGATATCGGAGCTCAGGCCGGTCCACAGCTTCTGCTGGCCATGGTCGCCTTCAGCCTGCTGGTCACGCTGGGTCTCGTCTTCTTCGCCGAGTTCGGCGGTCGCCGCCATGGCGGAGAGCGCCTCTTGGAGCGCCCGTGGACCGAGACCGTGGTGGCCTATGCGGTAAGCCTGGCCGTGGCCTTCATGCTGCTCTGGTCGTTCGGACGCATCGATGGCGCGAGCTTGCAGGCGACGATCGGTATGACCATCGCGCTGGGCATCGTGGCCTCGCTGGGGGGCGCCATCGGTCGCCTGCTCGTCGCTCCAGGTCAGCCAAGGGAGCAGCCGGGCTAGTGGCGCGGCGGATCATCGAGCTGGCGGTCTTCACCATCAGTGCCATCGCCATCGTGCTGGTGGTGGGCGTGCTGGGCGTGGAGGCGCTTGACGAGCGCCGTCCTGCCGACCCGAGGGTGACCATCCATCTGGCGGCTGCCCGCGAGGGAGCCCTTGGCTGGATCGTCCCGATGACCGTGACCAACGGCGGGGATGAGACTGTGGAGGAGGCGGTCCTGGAAGCGACCGCGACCGTGGATGGAGCAGTCGAGGTGAGCGAGATCACGGTCCTGCTGCTGCCCTCCGGTAGCGATGTCGAGGTCGAGATCGGCTTCAGCGGGCGACCCGACGGACCGATCGAGGTCCGCCTGGTGGGTCAGCTGCTGCCTTGATCGGACACGCTGTCCGACTCCAGTCCTCGACCCAGCTCGTCGGTCCGCCGAAAGGCCGCCCAGACCGCCTCTGAGAGTACCGTTCGCAGTCGCCCGGATTCGAGCTCATGCAGCGCCGCGGCGCTGGTACCGCCCGGCGACGTGACCATGTTCCGCAGCTGCGCCGGATGCATGCCGGTCGCCTTGGCGAAGGCCGTGCTGCCCTCGAGGGTCTCGACCACCAGGTCGTGCGCGATATGGCGCGGGAAGCCCAGGTGGACGGCCGCATCCACCAGCGCCTCCATGACCAGGAAGACGTACGTCGGGCCGGTGCCGCTGACGGCCGTTGCCATGGCTACCAGCTTCTCGTCATCGACCTCCAACTCGGCACCCAGACTGCCCAGCAGGGCTCTCGTCTGGGCGCGCTGTTCGGTCGTCACCTCCGGCGTGGCATACCAGACGGTCATGCCGCGTCCCAGTCGGGCCGGTGTGTTGGGCATGCTGCGAACGATCTGACGATGTCCCAGGACGTTGCCCAGGGCCCGCGTCGTCGCGCCGGCGATGACGCTGATGATCAGTTGGCCGTCGCGCAGGGCTGGCGCCAGCTCACGGCCGACCCGAACGAGCATCTGCGGCTTGAGCGCCAGGACCACGATGTCAGCACGCTCCGCGGCCGACACGTTCGACTCCACAGCGGAGATGCCGTGCACCTGGACCAGTTCCTGGCGCCGCTCTGCGCGCGGGTGGCTGGCGATGATGCGATCAGCCGAGACCTCGCCCTTGAGCAGCCCGGCGATCATGGCTTCCGCCATGACCCCTGAGCCGACGGTCGCGATGGTCTGGTCGCGCAGTGACATCAGGCGCGCAGGATAGCCGCCTTGGCGAGCGACTCGAGGGTAGCCAGATCCTCTGTCGTACCGTCAGGCCCGAGCGCGATCAGGGCGACGTGGTCCGCTCCTGCGGCGCGCATCTCAGCCACGCGTCTGACCAAGCTCGGACCATCTCCGACGGCCACCATGGCGTCGACCAGGCGGTCACTTGCCGGCATCTGCCAGTCTGTCTCGCTCATGCCCTGGGCACGCCACGAGGCG
Organism: Chloroflexota bacterium; assembly: GCA_013696275.1. Lineage (GTDB taxonomy): Bacteria > Chloroflexota > Limnocylindria > Limnocylindrales > CSP1-4 > Palsa-1032. Next base: position 5,670 of record JACCYW010000168.1, read on the forward strand.
TGGTAGTTCGGCGTCCGGAGGTATGGCGCCAGGTACGCGCGGGCGGCCTCGCGACCGGCCGTCGGGTCGGCCTGGTGCACGACCGGGAGCGTGACCGCCAGGAAGGGCCGAGGCCGTCCGGCCTGCGCCGCCTCTTGGTCCACGATGGCGCGCATCCAGGCCAGCCGTTCGGCGCTGACGAGATAGGGAAAGGCGCCGTCGGCCTCACGCGCTGCCAGACGCAGCATCCGCTCGCGGAGGGCCGCGATCAGGATGGGTGGCCCATCGGTATCGAGGGTCGCCGGACCGCGATAGGGTGCGCCTCTCAGCCGTCCCAGGTAGTCCGCCATGGTGCTGACCGGCCGGGCGTATGGATGCCCGCGAACCTTGGTCACCAGGTGCGGATGTGACACCCCCAGGCCGAGGATGAACCTTCCGCCGCTCGCCTCTTCGATGGTCATCGCGGCCGAATTGGCGGTGACCGCATCGCGTGCGTATATCGAGCAGATGCTCGTGCCCAGACCGATGCGCTCAGTGGCCGAGGAAAGAAGGGCCATCAACGCGAAGGGCTCACGGCCGACCGTCTCGGGCACCCAGATGGCTCCGTATCCCAGTTCGTCGCAGCGCTGGGCGAAGGTGCGCAGGTCACTGATGGCCAAGCTGTCCAGATGAGCCCACAGTCCGACCTGACCGACTCGCTGGAGGGGCATGCTCGTCATAGCTGGGCGGCGCCCATCAGGAAGAACCGTTCGGTCTCGCGCACATCGGCCGTCGCAAAACCCGCCCGGATGAGTCCATCTCTGAGCTGACCAGCGCCGTAATACACCTTCGGGATGCGGAATTCACGGCCATCCTGGAGTCGGCGCAAGGAAGTCTCCGTCGCGGGATCGAACGCCTCATCAGGGCCGTCAGGACCGGAGCGCGCGCGTTCGTCGAGGAAGAGGAAGCGGCCCGAGCGCTTGAGCCAGCGCTGCACCAGTCCCAGGAACTCATCCAGCCTCCAGCGCGGGACATGGCTCAACCAGAAGCCACAGAACACCGCGTCCACCTGCCGATCGGGCTCCGCCCACGCATCACGGACGTGGATGTGGGCCCGAAGGTGATGAGCGACCAGCCGCTGGCGGGCGATCTCCAGCGGCTCCGGGTTGATGTCGTAGATCGACAACTCGCCCTTGTCGGCCAGGAGTGGCGACCACCAGCCGGTGCCCGCCGCAAGCTCCACGATGTCGCCCGCGATGGGCACACTATCCAGCCACGTCGCGAGCTCATCTATCTCACGGTCGAACCACAGATCGAGCACCGGCCCACTCGACGCCTGGCCGCGTTGGAGGTACATGTCGTCGTACTCGGGCGCACGCGCTGCGTAGTAGG
>JACCYW010000201.1 GCA_013696275.1 Chloroflexota bacterium
CCGGTGGGCCAGTCGGTGAGGGCGCGCCGGCCCAGCTCGAAGGCAGCCGCCAGGCTCGCCGCCCGAGACGGACCGACACCCGGCTGGCCCTCCAACTCCCGCGGATGCGCTCGTGATAGGCCATCCAGCCCATCCATCCGCAGGAGCAGCTCGCCCGCATCAGGCGGCGGCCCGCCACCGGCGCGCCGTAGGCCCCAAACGAGACCGATCAGCTCGGCCGCAGAAAGGGCGGCCGGGCCGCAGGCGACGAGCTTCTCGCGCGGGCCGCCCATCGTCCTCGGTCGATGAGGCGGTCGCGATGGAGGCATCGGCCGAGACGAGGTCTGGTCAGCCAAAGGTGATGGTCCCTAACGCAGTAGTGGTGGATCATGCTCCCGGGACCCGAAGGACGGAGCCCGCCGATTCCCCCGCCCTCCGGACCCGGAAGCATGCGCATCGTACTGATGGCGACTCGACGCGCACTTGGCTCCCGATCAACGCTCCATCACCAGCCCTGGATCGCGCTCACCCATCCCGATCCGCTGCCGATGGTGGCCCCCGGCGCCAGGCCCGCCGAGAGCGCCACCAGGTACAGCCCCAGCTGGACGGCGTTGTAGGTGACGTGACCGAAGATGGACCCGACGATCCCGCGCTGGATGAACAGCCACCCCAGGACGAACCCGATGGGCAGGATCACCGCCACGCGCACGACCACCAGCGCCAGTCCCTCGCCCAACGAAGCGCTCTCGATGCTGGCGATGTGAAGCAGCGCGAAGAAGATGGACGACCGGACCAGCGCCCGCCGCGCACCCAGATCTCGCCACCATGCTGTCAGGGCGAAGCCGCGGAAGAAGAGCTCCTCGCCGACCGGCGCCACGATGGCCACCGCCAGCACCAGCGCCACGGTCTCCAACGACGTCCCCGGCGCGGGGATGCCAACAGAGGTCGAGCTGACGTCCAGGAGACGGGCCAGGACGCTCGCGCCGAGGAGAGCCGCGATGGCGGTGACGCTCATGATGACGATGGCATAGAGGGCGTCGGCCAGGACTCGTGCGCGCTCGCCTCCACGCGCGTCCGGCACTCTCCAGCGCGGCCACCCCATCTCCGACCAGCGCAAGGCGCCCCCGCGCACCACGAACAGCCAAACCACCGTCACGTAGGCGATGCCCAGGATCACGATCCGCGACAGGAAGCCCAGGGGCCTGGCCGGATCCAGCTGGGCAAGCGCCAGGACGGCGCCCAGGAGGCTGCCTGCGCAGAACACAACGCCGAACAAGATGAGCGGGGATGGCCCCCGATAGGCCGCTGCTGGCCGCGCGGCGCGGGCGACCAGCTGGTAGCCGCCGGCCAGGGCGAGACCGAGACCCAGGGCGGACAGACCAGCCAGGGCGAGGATGGGCGCGACGCCTGGCGCCCCCGACAGGATGGCGATGGCCAGGGTCGCCGCACCCGCTCCCGACAAGAGCCAGGCGAGCAGGTAGATGCCCGGAGTCGGCCGATCCTCAAGGCTGAAGATGCGGCTGCCCGGACGACCTCCCGGGCCATCGGGGCCTACCGGGGCGACGGGGCCGGCCGGATCGATCTCATCCTCTTCCGTCCGCACCTCTTGCGGGATGGGTCCCTCGACAGGGACGGAGATGACCGACCAATCGTCCCGCGGAGGTCGGGCTGTCAACGCTCCTGCGTCGCCGACAGTGCACTCGCCGCTGGCGAGGCGGAGGCGACGGACTCGGGATAGCCCTCTGCTGCGCGAGGCGCGCCCAGCGGTCTGGACGGGTCGCCCTGCATCGTGACCGGCTCGGCGATGCGACGCCCGGTCGGCGGCGGAACGGCCACCTCGCGCAGTAACTCAGGCCGCTCGAAGTCCTTGCCGCACCAGGCACACAGCGACCAGTCAAGCTCGACCAGCCGACTGCAGTTGGGACATACCCGGCGCAGTCGATTGCGACAGGTGGGGCAGATGATCCAATCGGCGTGGACCTGCCGGGCGCAATTGGCGCAGTGCGGCTGGGCCTCTATGTCGACCAGCATCGCCTCCTCCGCCAAGGAGCGTTCGTTGGCCTCGGCCACCGTCATGGCCGGCCGCAGGATCCGGTAGAGGATCACCGCGAAGAGGAAGAGCAGCGGCGTGAATACGATGATCAGGGCGGCCGCGAGGTACGGAGCGATGGGATTGCTCGTCCGCTGACTCATATCGCGATACGCCCAGAAGGCAGTGGCGAGCCATATGAAGACGAAATAGATGCCGATCACCTGGAGGCTCAGGCGGACCGCCGGGTTGTCCAGGATCTTGGAGATCTCGGCCCCGATGGTCTGGGGCAGGTCGTCGAACACAGCCGCGGGAGTGTATCAGCGCAGCGCGTCGACGCTCCATATCGCAGACCGGAGGGCCGATGTGAAGCCAGCCAGCAGCGATCCTGCCACCCATACGGCGGCGAATAGCAGCGTCGCGATGATGCTGGCCAGCAACAGCTCTGGATCGGAACCCGCCCCGGGAGCGAGGAACAGCTGTCTCACCCCTTGCCAGGCCACCGACGTCGCCCACAGCAGCGGCAACACGACAGCAAGAGTGACCATCCAGCACAGGGTCGCCACGACGAGGGTATCGATGGGTCGCCTCAGCAGGCCCGCGATGCCACGCACGGCGGCTCGGGTAGCCGATGGCTGGGTCCCCGGGGAGGGATCCGATTCGCGCATCAGGATGGCGCGCGAGGCGAGTGCATACAGCACGTCGGCCACTATCAGCGCCAGCGCCAGCGCCAGCAGAGGTTCCACGGCGGCTGTCGCGACCCGGACCGCCAGCGGACTGGCGAACGAGCTCGGGACGGTCAGCTCGGCGACGACGGCACGGTTGATCCGTTCGGCCACGAACACGGCCATCACGCCAGCCGGTATCAGCGCTGCGCCCTGGATCGTCGCGAGCGTGATGGCGAGGTCCAACCGCGCCCCCGCCGCTACCCTTCTCGGCCCGGGACCTTGACCGAGACCGTGCTTCGCGGCGTCGGTGGCGACTAGCTCGAAGGCGGCTACATCGGCGTAGGCGGCCAGGAAGAGGCAGGCCACGAGGATGGCCGAGACGAAGCCGACAGCGACCAGCAGCACTGCGTCGGACCCCTGGGCCAGGCCGGTCGTGCCCAGCTGGTCGCGTAGCAGGATGCTGATCACGACCGGCGACGGGATGGTCATGACCGGCAGGGCGAGCAGCAGGAGACCGCCACGGGCGGCGAACCCCAGGCCGCCCAGGAGCCACAACGACGGTCGAGTGACAGCCACCGAGGCAGCCATCGAAAGCGCGCTCCGCAGATCGGTCGACGAACCTGTCCGCGTACCCGGCGCCAGCGCGGTCACCCTGGGCTGCCTGCCGCTTCCACTCCCCGCGCGAAGGCGCGCAACAGTTCCCTGGCCAGCTCATCGGGCCGCATGACCGCGGACCTGACCGGATCCCAGCGGACTGCCAGCCACAGGATGAGCGGTCGGCGCCACGGTCGCGCCTCATCTTGCGCGGCGGGCATCCGCAGCCGGATGAGCTGACGGCCGTCCTCCTGGTCGAGCAGTCCCGCCAGCGCGCCTGCGAATATCGGGCCCATCACGACCAGCGGTGGCTCTGGCGGCGGGCCATCCACGGGCGCGATCGACAGCGCCTCTATCAGCTCGGGAGCTCCAGCGGGACCTGTCGCCCACATCGTGGTCAGCCACCATCCGTCGTCCATGATGCTCGGCCTGCTCATGCCCAGTCGCACCGAGCTGCCGCCACCCGGCGCGGCTCCTCGGAGCAGCACGGTCTCCTCTCGGATGAACGACGGTCCGGGGGCCTGGTCGGGGGCGATATCCACTGACCCGAGTCTAGAGCGGCGGCCCAGCCTCGAAGGCGTACTGGTCGACAGCGGCGACCGGCTCGTAGCCGATGGCCTGGTAGATCCTGTTGCTGGTCGCGTTGGCCAGGTTGGTGAACAGGAAGCAGAAGCGCCGACCGGCATCGAGCTGATCCTGGCTGACAGCTGCCGTCAGTGCCGAGGCGTAGCCGCGCCGGCGGAGCTCGGGTGGGGTGTAGACGGGCCCGATGCGTATGCCGTTGGGCGTCTTGCCGCCGGCGCCGGCCATGGAAACCACTCGCCCTGCGACCTCCCAGAGATAGATCGTACGGTCGACGCGGCGGATCAGCCGATCCACTACGGCAGCCAGGTCAGCCCACCGAGGCGCCTCTGGAACGGCCTCATCGGCGAAGGCCGACCACCATTGCCCAAGCAGTGCGCGGTCCCGATCTTCGGCCAGGCGCCACGAGCCGGGGATGGGCGTCGGCGGAACGACCCGGGACAGGCGCATGATGCGCTCTTCGAGCTCCAGGTGAACGCCTCGGCCGGTCCACTGGGACCACCGTCGCGCGAAGGCGTCGGCGGCGATCTTGGGGCCTGTGACGCCCCGGATGTGGGCGTCGTGAAGCGTCGAGTCCTCGACCAACGGTTCGATCGCCGCCAAGTCGTCGATCTGTGACAGGACCAGATCCCAGGGCGGCGTACGAAGCGCAGCGGCGGCGATCCCGCCCGAGTCATCGGTCACGATCACGAAGTAAGGCCGCTCCCAGAGGGCTTCAGCGTCGGCGCGGATGGCGGAACAGATACCGAGCAGCAGGTTGTGCTCAGCCTCGCGCGCTACCTGGTATCTCTCGGCTTCGGCCACGAAGTCGTCCACGGACCCGTAGCGGGTCAGCTGCACCTATTCCCACTCGATGGTGGCCGGGGGTTTGCTGCTGATGTCGTAAACGACGCGATTGACGCCCGGCACTTCGTTGACGATGCGCGTGCTTATCCGAGCCAGGACATCGTACGGTAGCTTGGCCCAATCAGCGGTCATGCCATCCTCGCTGGTGACCGCGCGAACCGCGACCACGTTGGAATAGGTCCGTCCGTCGCCCATCACGCCGACGCTGCGCACCGGAGTCAAGATGGCGAAGCTCTGCCACAAGGCGTGATACAGGCCACTGGCCTTGATCTCATCGATGACGATCCAGTCCGCTTCGCGCAGGGTGTCCAGGC
>JACCYW010000294.1 GCA_013696275.1 Chloroflexota bacterium
GAGCCGAGCGGACCCTCAACGCCGTCGGAACCCAACGAGCCCAGCGTAAGCCTCCTGGACGCGGCCCGCATCATGGCCCGCGGTGGGGATCTCGACTCCAAACTAGCTGCGTTGGTGGCCCTGGCACGGGCGGCGTCGGGCGGGCGAACGGTGACCATCCACCTGCTTGACGAGGAGGGACTGCGGCTGATCCCGGTCGTTGCCGACCCCGTCGCGGCCGATGAAGGAGCACCTCACGAGCGGGCGCCGATGGCCATCGATGGCGCGCCGGACGGCATCGTCAGGGCGTTATCGGAAAGACGTGCCCAGCTCGTTTCCTCTGACGCCTCGGGAAGCGTCACCGCCGTGCCCCTGGTGACCGTCCACGACACGGGCGACACCGAGGTCGAGGGCGTCATGCTCTGGGTGTCAGGCGAACAGCCTGATCAGACCCCCGAAGGGGTCCTGGCCCTGGCCGACCTGGCGGCCGTGGCCATCCGCCAGGCGCGGCTGGAGAATGCATTCCAGGAGCGCGTCGACTGGACCGACCGGGTCGCCAACACGGACCCACTGACCGGTCTCGCCAACCGACCGACCTTCGACCGGATGCTGCAGCTCGAGATCCTCCGAGCGACCCGCCAGGCGACCAGCCTCAGCGTTGCCGTCTTCGCCATCGAAGGCCTACAACGGCTGAACGACGTCTCGGGGGCGGCGGTCGCGGACGATGTCCTGCGTGGTCTCGCCTCCACCCTGGCAGGACAGCTGCGGCTCGTCGATACCGTCGCCCGGTTTGGTCCTGATTCGTTCGCCGCCATCTGCCCCGGGTCGGCCGGATCCGAGGCGGCAGCTCGGGTGAGGGATGCCGTCGCGCAGCTACCGGCGCCACCCGGCGCCGCAGGGACGACCGGCCTGGTTTGTGGCGTGGCCCGCTTCCCCGGTGCTGGGGATGACGCGGACACGCTCATCGAGAAGGCGACGGAGGCGCTGGCGAGGGCGCGCGAGCAGGGCCGGGGCTCCATCGTCGACGCGCCGCGATCCCAGTAGAGCCCTTGAGTCTGGAGCGAGCGGCCTGAGGCAGCCGGGCTGACATAGGCGGCACACGGCGCAGGATCGGGCCATGGAGCGGCCGATCAGACCGGTCGGAGCGGTGCGGATGGTCCGCCTGCACGCTGAGCGGACCATGGGACCGCTGACCAGGCGACGAGCCCCGTAAGGAGGTCCCTCGCTGGGCGGGCTGCTCGCTGAGCGGACCAACGGACCGTGCGACGGCCATCGACCTCGGCCGGCGCCTGGCGGGCGCTTGCGAAGCTACTCGCCGGTCGGTCGGGCCGCTGATCAGATGGGTGGAGCGCGCTGGATGGTCGAGCCGGTCAGCGAGAGGTAGGCCTATGCCGACAGTTCGCCCGTCACGACCGGCTCGCCAGTCGGGCTGGCGACGCCGCCCGCCGGCTCCACTGTCAGGGCGATGGCATCCGTGCCTGCATGAGGCGCGATGGCCAGTATGGACGTGCCATCGGCTGCGACCTCCATGAGGCCGGCCGAGGATGGCTGTCCGTCGACCAGATACCAGGCCTGATAGGTGCGGCCAGCAGGTGCCTCGGGCAGTCCCACGACGAGCACGTAGCCCGACCCCTGGGCAGGGAAGGCGGCGAAGCCGGTCGCACCGGTGGCTGATCCGCTGCCGGTCAGGGTGGCGACCTCAGCTCCGCTCGTGGCCCGCGCGGCGACTGCCTGGGAGACCAGCCTGGCACGCCTATCGGCATCTCCGACCTGGCCCTGGAGGAGCACGTTCCAGGCACCCAATACTGCGATCAGCACGACGGCGGCCGCGGTCATGGCCCAACCGAGTACCGGTCGGCGGCGCGGGGCGGCCGCGACCGGGCCTGTCGAGGGCTCTGAGCGTGACTCGCTGGAGCGCCATGCCCTGGCCATCGCCTGAGCCGACGGTGAAAGTGCCGGTTCGGCCGCCGAGCGGGTCTGTGGTGCGTCCATGGCGATGGCCTCCATGACGCGGCCCTTGAGTTCGGAGGGCGCCTCGAGCGGCTGGAAGAGGGCCGCCATCGCGGGCACGACCGAGCCCATGGCGGCAAAGTCGCGATGGGGTTGGTCGCACGTGGCCAGGTGCCGGCGGACAGCCTCGTGCTCGTCTGGCTCGAGCGCATCGAGCACATACAGACCGGCCAACTCATCGACCGCCAGGCACGACAGGCTGAATCCCTGGTCGCTCACGAGTCGCCACCGGGGCCACGTCGCCGCGTTTCGGCGTCGCTATCCATGGTCGCCTCTGGCCCAGCAAGCTCACCGCCGTTCAGGGTGCGTCGCATCTGGAGCAGCCCAAGACGGACCCGGCTCTTGACGGTGCCGAGCGGTGCGGCCGTTCGGACGGCGATCTCCTGTTGGGTCAGCCCACCGAAGTAGGCCAGCTCGATCGCCTGGCGCTGAGCATCAGGCAGCACCGCCAGAGCGCTCCGGACCGTATCGGCATCAAGGCGTGCCGAGACCTCGGGCCACACGTCCGGCCCGACCAGGGCGCTCGGTTGGATCGTCTCGCTGTCGGGGATACCGGTCGTGGGACGACGCCGACGCAAGACATCGACGGCACGGTGATGGGTGATGGAGAGGATCCACGTGCGCGGGGATGCACGCGTGCTGGTGTAGCGGGCAGCGTTGCGCCAGATGCCCAGGAAGGCTTCCTGGACGACATCCTGCGCTAGCGCGCTATCTCCCGTGATTCGTGTGGCCATGCCGTACATCAACCCCTGGTACCGGTCGTACAGCTTGGAAAGCGCATCTTGCTTTCCGTCAGCTATCTGGGTGAGCAGCGACTCGTCGGCTGCATCCGACACGTCCTTGGCACGCCCGGGCTTGGGGCGGGGCGTGCTCTTCATGGACTCTTGCGCACTAGCCCGCCGGTTGGTTCACTGGAGCGTAAGATCCGTTGCACGAAGCTTGCGACTTCGACTGCCACCGCGTCGGGTGTCTGGCGGGCATCGATGACTCGCCAGCGGCGTGGATCCTCGGCCGCCATCGCCAGGTAGCCGGCGCGCACTCGTTGGTGATAATCGAGGTCGTGCTGAGGGGACCGCTCGTAGGCCGTCAATCCTTCGGCATCGCCACGCGAGCGGCGAGCGAGCCCGACGGACGCCGGAACATCGAGCAGCACCACCAGATCGGGCTGCAGTCCGCCGGTGGCGAACCGTTCCAGCTCGCCCAGTGATCGCCTATCGAGTCCAGAGCCGAAGCCCTGATAGGCGACCGTGGAGTATGCCCATCGATCGCAGACGACCGTCTCGCCCCGCCCCAGGGCTGGCCCGATGACGTCGCTGACGAGTTGACGGCGCGCTGCGTTGAAAAGCAGTGCCTGGCTGGCGGGCGAACGGGGCACCTCATCGCGCGCCAGCAGGATCGCCCGGATGCGCTCGCCAAGGGGCGTGCCACCCGGTTCGCGGGTCAGGGTCAAGCTGTGACCCATCGCCCGAAGAGCGGTCGCCAGGCGCGCCGCCTGGAGCGACTTCCCGGCGCCATCCGGTCCTTCGAGCACGATGAACCGTCCCCGCCATCCAAGGTCCATCTCCACTAGCGGAGTCTATCGGTTTGCGTGACACCCGCTGTCACCAGGAAGAGCGGTGGGCGATGCAGAGCGCTCTCAGCTGCCCGTCGGCTCGCAGTCGCGCGGTCGTGCCACGGGAGTCGCTTCGCCTGCCTCAGCGACCTCGACGGACACGAGCGTGGCTGCGATGGCCAGCTTCTCCGTGCTGCCGTAGGGGCCCTCGCTGGTCTGAAGGACCAACCGCTGCTCACCCGGCTGAAGCCCGTCGGTCGCCACGACCCGGTCGGTGATGTGGCGCTGGACCTGCCAGACCCGATAGCTGTAACGGAGGGCATCGGTGGTGTAGACATCCACGGTCATGCCCAGCATCTCCACGCCATCATCGCGCTGGGATGCATCCAGGATGGGTAGGAACATGCCCTCCTGGGCGTGAGCCGTGATGTAGGTCGTGCCCACCTCATCCGGCTGGGAGAGGAAGGTGACGTATGCCGCGACGTCGCAGAACGGATAGTTGGGCGGCGGCTGGAGGTCGCCCGAGACGACCGGCAGGTCGATCCCGAGATCGGCCACCACGACCCGGCTGGCGAACGCTGCCGGCACGAATCCGCCACCCGGTGATGTGCTGGTCCCGGGCGAACTGGCGCTGGGGGGAGCGGTGATCGCAGGAGCCGGTGGCGACGACGGAGGGACGAACGATGGGGTCGGGTCGGCGATGACGACCGGACTCGAGCCGGGTGACTCGCTCGGCTCCGGCGGATCGCCCGAACGCAGCTGGTCGGGGCGGCAGTCGCGCGGCATCGGCTCGGGGTTGGCTTCGGCCGGGTCGGCCGGTCCCTCGTCAAGCGGCACAGCGACGATCTGGAGCTTCTCCGTGGTTCCGAACGGGCCTTCACTGGTCTGCAGGATCAATCGGCGCTCAGTCAGCGAGAAGCTGTTGATGACCTCGTAATCAGTGGCGTGGCGGACCACGCGCTCGATGGTATAGCCGTAGCGCATCGCATCGTTGGTGTAGACATCGACGTGCATACCCACCATCGACCGACCATCGTCTTGCAACGATGCTTCCAGGAGTGGCAAGAACATCCCCTCCTGAGCGTGTGCCGAGATGTAGGTGATGCCCTGCTCATAGGGCTGCTCGAAGCGGGTCACGTACGCCGCCACATCACACAGCGGATAGCTCGGCGGTGGCTGCAGATCGCCCGAGATGACCGGCAGGTCGATGTCGAGGTCGGGCACGGTGACCCGGCTCGCGTAGGCAGGTGGCTGCAGGATCGGTAGCCGCGAACCGAGCGGAGGCGCCGGCTGGTCGGTCGGCGCGACGGCCTGGGAAGGGAGGCCCGACTGCACCGGGCCGGACGAACCGACGGGACTCGACGGGGCGCCGGAGGGTGAGGTGGTGCCTGATGCCGGGGATGGCCCGGGCGGTGCGCTGGAGCAGGCAACGACCAGGCACGCGACCGCGACCGTCGATCCAGCGCGGGCGATGGCGGCTTTCACTTTCGATACCAATAGGATGCGCGTCCCTTCTGGTGTGTTGGACTGAGCGTTCTTGACTCATGTCCATGAGCCTGCTGCGGGCGCCTGATGCCGGCCCTCAGGGCCTCTTTCGATGGCGAGGGCGCCGTGGATCATCCATCGGCCGCCCGCCTTCTGATTTATCGCTACAAGTGGCGATAAGGGAGTAGGTCATCCAAGCAGCTTGACTGACCGAAGTCAACCGTGTCCAATAGGCTTTCCGACGCCGCCGCGCCAGTGAATCGACACGCCGCGATGCGTGGGCGCGGGTGGCGGGATTGGGGAGAGAGAAAGGAGATCAGCCGCGGACAGTGCGCGCGCCCTGGGACGCTATCTATCGACCACACCTGGAGGTAACACCTACTAATGAACCGTTCTCGCAAGATCGCGACACTCGGGGCCGCCGGGCTCCTGGCTGTCACATCGATCGGCGGATCCACCTTCGCGTCGAGCCACCGCGAAGCGCCTGGCATCCTGAGCGATCGCGCAGCAGACAACACTGACGTGTACGCCTTCGTCAGTCCTGACAAGCCGGACACAGTCACCATCATCGGCAACTGGAACCCGGGTCTTGACTCGGACGAAGGTCCCAACTTCTACCCGTTCGACGAAGATCTTCACTACTTCTTCGCGATCGACAACACCGGCGACGGCGAAGAGGACATCCAGTTCGTCTTCGACTTCGAGAAGCAGATCGCCAACCCGGACAGCTTCCTATACACAGGCTACGGCCCCATCGAGGACCTGAGCGACCCCCAGGGCGCACCGTTCGCTCCGTCGAACATCACCGAGACCTACTCGGTCACGATGAACGACACGGAGTTGGGCAGTGGCCTGGCCGTACCGCCGCCGAGCATCGGACCGCGCTCGACGCCCAACTACGACTCCTATGTCGAGGACACCATCCACGACCTGGGCGACGGTGTGAAGGTGTTCGCTGGTGGACGGGACGACCCGTTCTTCGTCGACCTCGGCTCCATCTTCGACCTGGGCGGCCTCCGGCCGTTCAACGATTTGCACCTGCTCCCGCTGCCGACGGCTGGTGGCCAGGACGGCCTCAGTGCCTTCAACGTCAACTCGATCGCCATCCAGGTGCCTATCGAGATGCTGACCAACGATGGCGAGCCGGTCACTGACCCGGCCGGGACCAATGCGGTCATCGGCATCTACGCCGGGTCGGCACGCCTGTCGACCAAGGTCCTCAACGACACCGGGGTGCCGGAGTTGAGCGGCGACTACGTCCAGGTCTCGCGATTGGGCAACCCGCTCATCAACGAGGTCATCATCCCGCTCGGGGACAAGGACCTCTGGAACGCCAGCGATCCGGCCAACGACGCCGACTTCGCCGACCGTTATCTGAACTCCGAGCTGGCGGCCATCATCAACACCGTCTACCCGACCCTGCCGGATGCCCGGACCACGGATCGGACCGACCTGGTGCTGATCCTCGGCCAGGGCGTACCGGGCCTCAATGCCACCAACGAAGGTGAGACCCTGTACGACCTGCTGCGCCTGAATATGGGCATCCCGCCGACCGCGAACCCCAGCCGCCTTGGCGTGCTGGACGGTGACCTGGCCGGCTTCCCCAACGGCCGCCGGCTGTGGGACGACGTAGTGGACATCGAGCTCCGCGCGGTCGCCGACGGCTACGGCTCCTTCCTGGAAGAGAACTTCGGGCTGCCGAACCTGTCGCCCAACAACATGGTCGGTGACGGCTGTGATGCCAACGACAAGACCTTCCTGAAGCACTTCCCGTACGCGGCTTCCCCGCACTCGGGTTACAAGGGCGGCACTTACCGCAGTTCCCCGTGCGAGGCGCTCGACGAGACCAGCACCCAGTAACAGCGCTCACGCGCTGACCCTGGACCACTGAGGGTGGCCAGGGTCCGGCACCGAAGAGTGGCATCATCGCCACTCGCGGCCGGCCGGATCCTGGCCATCCTTTCTCTTTATCGGGGCGTTATGCACCGCCGCTGGCTGATCGCCGCCACGCTCGCAGCCGCCACGATGACTCTGCTGGTCAGTGTCGGAGTGCAGGCTCACCCGCTTGGCAACTTCACATTCAACACGTACGACGGGCTCTTGATCACGCCGACGAGGGTGGTCGTGGATCATGTGCGGGACATCGCGGAGATCCCCGCATTCCAAGAACGCCAGGGTATGGACGCCGATGGCGACGGGAACGTGGACGCGGCCGAAGGCGCGGAGTACGCACGTAGGACTTGTCCCGCCGTCAGCGACAAGATCTCGTTGATCCTGGACGGCGCAGTCCACGACCTGACCCTGACCGCCTTGGGCATCTCCTTCCCGCCAGGACAAGCGGGCCTGGTCACGCTGCGGCTGGTGTGTGTCTTCCAGGCGGACCGTGCGGTGGCGGCAACTGGCGGCTCATCGATGCTCGAGTTCCGCGACGACGATCTGGCCGACCGTCCAGGCTGGCGGGAGATCGTAGCCGACGGATCCGGCGTGGCGCTCAGCGGCGCCGAGGCATGGAGGATCGACGTATCGGATCGCCTTCGGAACTATCCTCCAGAGCTGATAGCGCGACCCTTGGGCCAGAGATCCGCGACGTTCGGTCTCTCCGTGGATGGCAGCCCAGCGCAGATCCCGGACGTGCCGGACGCGGTGCCAGTGGGCAGCCCGGATGGGTCGATCCTTGGCGCCGGGACCTCGAACGCGAGCGTGCCAGGCGGGATCGCCGATCTCCCGCCGGAGATCACGTCCGCCATCCAGGCGCGCGACCTGAGCGTGCCGTCGCTCATCCTCGCCTTCGCCGTGGCCATCGGTCTGGGCGCCTTCCACGCGGCCACGCCCGGTCACGGAAAGACCTTGATGGCAGCGTATCTGGTGGGCACTCGCGGCACGATCCGCCACGCGCTCGGGCTCGGCCTGACCGTTACGGTCTCGCACACCATCGGCGTGCTCGCTCTGGGCGCTCTGATCGTTGGCGCTGGGGCCGTCGTGGCTCCAGAGGTACTGTTCCCCGTGCTCGGGGCGGTCTCGGGCTTGATCGTCATCGCCATCGGCGTCGTCATCGTCACGGATCGGTGGCGTGAAGGCCGGCGTCGCCAGGGCCTGCACGCTAGCTCTGGCCTGGCCGATGACCTGACCCATGAGCACCATGATGCGTCCCATGAGCATGCCCATGACGAGGAGCACGGACATGATCACGAGCACCCACATGATCACGAGCACGAGCACAGCCATGGGTTGGTGCACGAACGGGCCGACCCGGGCACCGTGGGTGGATGGCACAGCCACGGTCTCGTCCGCCATACCCACCTTCCACAAGGTGAGAACCCGCTCAGTTGGCGAAACCTATTCGCACTCGGCCTGGTCGGGGGATTGGTCCCATCCGCATCGGCCATCGTCATCCTGGTCGGCACCATCGCGCTTGGCCGTCCGGTACTTGGCATGGCGTTGACCATCGCGTTCGGGACGGGCATGGCGGCCGTGCTGGTGGGAGTCGGCATCCTCCTGGTGCGCGCTCGCGGATTCGTGGAACGCTGGCCGCGCTCCCAGAAGTTGGCGCCCCTGATGAGCCACTTGCCGCTGGTCACCGCCGTGATCTTCCTGGTGGTCGGGAGCGTCATCGCGGTCCAGTCGGTCCTCCAGTTGAGCGCTCTCCGGTGAGTGAGCTCATCCCCGGTCGGCCCGTTCGCGAATCCACTGGCATGCGTCACACCTCCTCCGTCTTGCGGCGAGCGTGGTTCCCGGTCGCCCTGGTCGCTGTCGTCATCGTCGCGCTGTTCGCATTCGGGCCGTTGGGCGCGACTACTCGGCCAGCCTCTCGGATGTCCGAGCTGGTGCCACCGGCGGCACTACTGGCTAGCCCATTGCCCAGCGACGCGACCGCCACAGAGCAACTCATCGCCGTCCAGTACTCCAACGTCTCGCGCTATCCGGACACCGTGCCCGCCTACATCACGCTGGGCAATGCCTATGCCCAGTTGGTCAGGGAAACCGGCGACCCGACGCACTACGAGCGAGCGGAAGCGGCTTTCGATGAGGCTCTGAGGCGCGAGCCGAACAACGACGAAGCGCTCATCGGCAAGGGCTTCCTGGCGCTTTCACGGCACGACTTCCGAGCCGGCCTGGAGCTGGGCCAGCGAGCCGTCGCGCTCTCGCCGCAAAAAGCCCGCGCGTTCGGCGTCGTGGTCGATGGCCAGACCGAACTCGGGATGTACGAGGAAGCCATCGCCAGCACCCAGACGATGGTGGATCTGCGGCCCGATCTGGCGTCCTATAGCCGCGTTTCCTACCAGCGAGAGCTGCACGGTCAGTTGGACGGAGCCATCGACGCCATGGAAGATGCACTGGAGGCCGGTACGGACAACCCCGAGAACACGGAGTACATCCGCTACCTCATCGGCAACCTCTTTCTTATGAAGGGCGATCTGGACACCGCGGAGGCCGCCTATCGCACATCCGTGCAGGCGATCCCGGAGTATGTCTGGCCGGTGACCGGCCTGGCTCGGATCCAGGCTGCCCGTGGTGAGCTTGAGCCAGCCATCACCGCCTACCAGGGCGTGGTCGACCGGATCCCACTACCGGAGTTCGTCATCACCCTGGGCGAGATGCAGGAGGCCGCCGGTCGGACGGAGGACGCTCAGGCCACATACGCCCTGGTGCAAGTCATCCAGCAGCTTTTCGCGGCCAACGGCGTGAATACCGACCTGGACCTGGCCCTCTTCGAGGCCGACCATGGGACCGATCCGGCCGCAACGGTCGATAAGGCCCAGAACGCATACGACAGACAACCGAATATCAAGGCTGCTGACGCGCTTGGCTGGGCCCTCTATCGGGCTGGTCGTTTCGAGGAAGCTCGGGCACGAGCGGAAGAGTCTCTGCGGCTTGGGACGCCCTATGGACTGTGGCATTTCCACGCCGGCATGATCGCCAAGGCTCAAGGGGATACGGTGGCCGCTCGGACGTATCTCTCCCAGGCGCTCGAGACCGACCCGTACTTCTCGCCGCTCTACGGTCCGCAGGCCGAGGCCGCCCTGGCCGAACTCGGCGGCTGACGTCGCTTGATGGGGGCCGTGTCGGTCATAGCGACATTCCGGGGCCCAGAAAGGGCTTAGGCGGTGGGCAGGACCAGCAGACGGCGCCGCCGATCGTGGGACGGGCCTACCGATCGTGGGACGGCGCTGCCGATCGTGGGACGGGCCTGCCGATCGAGCGGCGAGGCGGATCTCACTCTGAGGAAGGGCGCTTTGCCCACCGCTGAGCCCCGGTTGTCAACCCGGTCGACATAGGCGTGCACGACAGCCGCTTGCCTGTGAAGCATCAGTGTCCCCGAGCCCGATGTGGTCCTGTCAAGTGTCGTTTGTCCTGCGTGCAGGGCCGGTCCAGCCTACCGGTGCTTGCCAGGTTCGCTGCGCCGACGTACTCTCCGCCTTCAATCGAAGATGAGCGGTGATCGGGAAGAGTAACCGGCGCCCTTTGCGACAAGAGATCCGGCGGCTGGTGCGAGCCGGGGCAAGGGACCGGCGGATGGGCCTGGGAGCTCACTGAACGGAGCGAGTGCGATGCCGACAGGCATCGAAAGCGGGTGGCACCGCGGAGGGACCGACCTTCCGTCCCGGCGAGACGAAGTCGGTCTTGGTTCGTCCAGGAGCATCCACGATCTTGAATGCCACTCGCGCCGCCCTCTCTGCTGTCCTCGATGGCGTCACGCTGTCCTGTGAGGATGCACGCGCTGTCCTGGGTGAGGTGATGGATGGCGCCGTCCCGCCGGCGCTGCTGGGCGCGCTGCTCATCGCTCTCAGGGTGC
>JACCYW010000317.1 GCA_013696275.1 Chloroflexota bacterium
GGCTATCTCGGTCGTCGTCAGGCCACCCAAGGTTCGCAGCGTCAGAGCCACTCGAGCGTCCATCGCCAAGGCCGGATGACAACACGTGAAGATGAGCCGCAGGCGGTCATCCACGATGCCGCTTTCGTCGTCGCTCCCGATGACCTGACGGCCCGGTTCGAGCTCGAGCTCGGCAAGCTGACGCAGCTGACCTTGTTTCTGCCACAGGCGCTTCTGTCGTCGTCGCCGGTCGATGACCTTGTTACGTGCGGTCGTGACGATCCAGGCAGCGGGCTTGTCAGGCACGCCCTGCCTCGGCCAGCGTTCCAGAGCAGCCAGGAAAGCATCCTGCACGGCCTCTTCCGCCAGCTCGATATCGGCCGTGAAGCGGACCATGATGGCGACCGCCCGGCCCCATTCGGCGCGGAAGACGTCCTCGATGGCGGCACTCGGGATCGAGCCGTCCGTCGCCCTGCGTTCGTCGTTCACCGACCGCCGGCTATAGCGAGAAGATGAGCGAGATGATCCAGCCAAGGAGCGCGACGGCGAGGACGATGGCGACCAGGAGCACACCGAGCAGGACACCGAAGAAGGCCCACTCGCTGCGTGTGCTGCGGCCTGGCTCGGCCACGTAGCGCTCGAACAGCTCGATGTTGCGGACATTGGAGCGGTAGACGAAGTCGACCAGGTCACCCAGGATGGGCACCACGCCTGAGACCAGGTCGAACGCCGTATTGGCCATCATCCGAGCGATGACCACACGCGGCAGCCCGTACTGCCAGGCGCGGATGATGAGGTACGCGCCGATCACGCCGCCGGTCACATCGCCGACCAGCGGAATGACGCCGACGAGCGACTCCAGCCCGATGCGGAAGTGAGTGCCGGGGACGGTCAGACTCTGGTCCAGCAGCCAGGCCAGACGTCGCAGGCGCTGCCGCTCGCGATCGAGCGCCTGACCGTCTGGCGACGGGCTGTGGAGCGCCTGATGATCTCGCCGCGGCGGACCCTCCAGCTGGCGCCGAGCGTTCAGCGGTCGCGCTCGGCGGCTCCTACGAGGGCCGCCTGAGCGGCCGCAAGACGCGCGACCGGGACGCGGTAGGGGGAGCAGCTGACGTAATCCAGGCCGATCTCCTCGCAGAAGGCTATCGATGCCGGATCGCCACCGTGCTCGCCACAGATGCCGATGGTGATGTCAGGCCGAGCCGCGCGGCCCTTCTCGACCGCGGTCCGCATGAGCTGCCCGACGCCCGTGATATCCAGCGTCTGGAAAGGATTGGCCGGCAGGATGCCGCGCTCGACGTAGGCCAGCAGGAAGCCGCCCTCAGCGTCATCACGGCTGTAGCCGAAGGCCATCTGGGTCAGATCGTTGGTGCCGAAGCTGAAGAACTCCGCGTGGTGCGCTATCTCATCGGCGGTCAGCGCGCCGCGCGGCACCTCGATCATCGTCCCGAACTGGTAGTCGACCATCAGGCCGGCCTCATCCTGCACGCGTTTCGCCTCGGCCTCCAGGATCTGGCGGGTGCGCGCGAGCTCGTTCACGTGGCCGACGAGGGGGATCATGATCTCTGGGTGCGGGTCGCCGCCGGCACGTTTGCGCGCGATGGCAGCGCTGAGGATGGCGCGGGTCTGGATCTTGATGAAGTCGGGGATCATCAAGCCCAGCCGGCAGCCGCGCAGGCCGAGCATCGGGTTCTGCTCGCGCAGACTCTCGACGGCTCGCAGCAGCCGGCGAGCGTCGGCATAGCCGGCATCATCATCGGGCGTGCCCATGGCCTCGTGGCGCGTCACCTCGGCGATCAGATCGGCGTGATTGGGCAGGAACTCATGGAGCGGCGGATCGATCAGCCGGATGACGACCGGCAGGCCGTCCATGGCGGCCAGGATGCCCTCGAAGTCGGAGCGCTGGAGTCCTTCCAGGCGGTGCATCGCCCGATCGAAGTCCAGGACGGCCTGCGCATCCTCGGCATCGAGCGTCTCGCCCGCCGCGGCACGGTCCTTGGCCCGCGTGGCGGCGAAGGCGACCAGGATGGCGCCACGCACGATGTCGAGCCGGTCGCCCTCTCGGAACATGTGCTCGGTGCGACAAAGACCGATGCCCTGGGCGCCGTAGGAACGGGCCAGCTCGGCCTCCTCTGGCTTGTCGGCGTTGGTCCAGACCTCCAGTCGGCGCACCTGGTCGGCCCAGCCCAGGATGCGCGCCAGGTCGATCTGTTCGTCGAACCGGACATCGACCGTCGGCAGGGCTCCCAGGAAGACCTCGCCGGTCGCTCCGTCGAGGCTGATGACGTCCGTCTCGCGGAAGGTCAGCCCATTCACTGCCGCAGTACGACTCGGATAGTCGATCACCAGCGCAGCGCAGCCGGCGACACAGGGCTTGCCGATCTGGCGAGCAACGACCGCGGCATGGCTCGTTGCGCCGCCGCGAGCCGTGAGCACGCCCTGCGCAGCGGCCATGCCATGGAAGTCATCGGGCGAGGTCTCGATCCGGACAAGGATCACTTTGTGGCCCGCCGCAGCCATCGCGGCAGCTCGATCGGCGTCGAACACAGCCTGACCGACGGCCGCGCCGGGCGAAGCGTTGAGCCCCGTCGCCAACCTGGTCGCGCGGCCCTTGGCCGAGGGGTCGAACTGGTCGCGCAGGAGCTGGTCGACATGTGCTGGTTCGATCCGTGCCAGGGCCTCACGCTCGTCGATGAGACCCTCGTCGACCAGATCGGACGCGATGCGCACAGCAGCGGCTGCGGTCCGCTTGGCTGACCTGGTCTGGAGCATGTAGAGCTTGCCGCGCTCGATGGTGAACTCCAG
>JACCYW010000322.1 GCA_013696275.1 Chloroflexota bacterium
CCAGCCAGATCCTGCGCTATCAGCCGACCCAGGATGGTGGCTCGTTCCCCACCCAGTCGAGCTATCTGGTCGCTGACGATGCCGCCGTCGCGCAGTTCAGGGAGTTGCTGATAGATGGTGATATCTATGCCCTGACGGCGACCGACGCGCGGCGGTACGAGACCGGTCAACAGCGCGAATTCGTGCTCGAGGTACCGCCGGACGACGGCGACGTGCGGCCGGGCCGCGAATTCGCGCTGATCGAGTCGACCGGGCCGCGCCGGGAAGGCTCGCTCTATGTCTGGGATGCCCTCCATGGGCGGCTCGTCGTCTACGACAAGAGCAACGGCTCCTACGTCCAGCAGTGGTTGCCTGTCTCATCGGCGCCAGCCCTGTCCGACCTGCGTGGGATGTTCATCGTCGTGGAGCAGGCGCCGGTGGTGCCCGAGGGCTCGGTCGTACCGGAGCCTTCGCCCCCCATCACCTCGGCCGGGATCCTCTACTGGCTGACTGCCGACGCTCTCTATCGGAGCGAGCTGACGGCGGTCGAGGATGAGCCGGCGGCCACGCCCTCGCCATCGGTAGGTCCGGCCGAGACGGTCGATCCCACGCGGTCGGTCGAGCCGACGCGCCGCCCGCGACGCACGCCACGGGTCACGCCTTAGCCGTCGATGGCCCCATAGCTGAGGTCTGTGGGGTCGGGCAGGTAGGATAGGGACATGCCAGTCGGTCTCACCGAGATGGTGGTCGAGAGCGTCCGCGTGCACATGCTCTCCTCGCAGCACGTGGTCATCCTCAAGGAGACCGAGCGCGACCGCTATCTGCCCATCTGGATCGGGCCCTGGGAAGCGAACGCCATCGCGATGAAGCTCCAGGGGGTCACCCCGGAACGTCCACTCACCCACGATCTCTTCCTGCGCACGCTCGATGAGTTGGGCGCCATCGTCCAGCGCATCGTCATCAGCGAGTTGGCCGAGGAGACCTATCGCGCACGGCTCATCCTGGAGCTGGACGGCAAGGTCCGTGAGATCGACGCCCGAGCGAGTGATTCGATCGCCCTGGCGGTGAGGACCTCAGCGCCCATCTATGCCACCGACGCCGTGCTCGATCGGGCGGGCGTGGTGCCCGAACCCGATGAAGAAGAGAAACTCTCCGTGTTCCGAGAGTTCGTCAACTCGCTCCATGGCGACCCGACTGCCGGCTCCGAGGGAGGGATGGCTGACGAGCCAGGTCCGTCTTCGGGCAGGGAAGAGCGCCGCCTCGACTGACTCGCCACTGGGCTGCCTGCCAACGCGCCCTGACGGTCCTGGCACCAGTCCTACCGAACCCCGGACCCCGATCGTCCGGCCAGCGGCCCGTCCGACCGACGAGCGCGGCCGGCCAGCGGCCCACCCCACCGGCGCTTCAGCGCTAGGTCAGGACCGGCTCGCCGCGAAGCAGAGCCGTCCGCCGCCCGACCCACAGCCGGAGTCGCAGCATCCAGAAATCCTTGATGGCCCGCGCCACGACCCGGGGGTCGGCACCAGATGCGCGCCCGGCGACGCGCGCGTGGTGCGGCACCCCGACCTCGGCCACGATGCGGCCGCCAGTCCGCAACTTGATGAGCAGTTCGGCCGACAGGAACGCGCCACCCGATTCGACCGCGATGCCCCTGAGGGACTCGCGCCGGAAGAGCTTGCAGGCACAGTCGACGTCGCGCAGTCGGAGGCCGAAGAAGAGGCGCAGGCAGAGCCGGTAGATCCGGGCGTAGGCAAGCCGCAGCGGGCGATCGGCGCGCTTCAGGCGATACCCGACGACCACATCAGGGGCGCCCTCGGCACCAGCCGGCTGCGCCATCCGGTCGAGCAGGGCAGCCAGATCCGCCACTCGGAACTGACGGTCGCCATCGGTGAAGCAGACCAGCGGGTGGCGTGCCGCTCGGAGGCCACTCCGGAGGGCCGCTCCATAGCCACGATTCTGGGTGTGGTGGACGACCCGCACCAGGCCCGGGTGGTCGAGCGCCAGCTGATCGGCGAGCTGTCCGGTACCGTCCCGGCTGCCGTCGTCGACGCAGATGATCTCGAACTCGTCAGCCAGCCTGGGCAGCTCAGCGAGGGCCTCGGCGACCAGCGCGGCCACGTTCTCTGCCTCGTTGTGGGCAGGAAAGAAATAGGACAGCGCGGGCACGCGCTCGCGCTCGGCGGGCATCAGCCGATCGTAGCTTGCGGAGTGCTTCAGCGGACGACCGCGCCCGTTCCGGCGACCCGATAGATGACGCCGATGGACGGTATCCCAGGGACCCGTTGCAGGTCGAACAGCGCCTCGAGCTCGGGCAGGTCGCGATCCAGTCTGATGACGTAGACGGGGCGCTCCGGTCTGAAGCGCTCGATGACCGAGACTACGTTGCCGAGCCCTTCGTCGAGGATGGTCCGATCGTCGATGATGGTGATGTCCGGTCGCCGTCGCTCCACGAACCGCCCGTACCACATGGTCGTGGAGAAGCTCCACCAGCTGACGATCACGGCGTCCTCCTCGAGCGCGAGGAAGGTGGCGTCCAACCATCGACGCGCCTCGGTCTCCCGCGAAGCATCGATGTCATCGAACTGCCCGGGCACGACCGCCGCCACCGGTGCCACGAGGATGACTGCGGCGATGATGGTCATCGCGACCGCGCTACCCGGTCTCCGGCGGCCGACCCCATGCGAGCGCGGATCCGCCTGCCCCTGCCGGAGTGCGCGCAGCCCATGGTCAAGCACCGTGGTCACCGCGAGTGCCGCCCAGAGCACGGCGATCAGGAGCGGGACGAGGTAGTAGCGGTCGATACGCGCGTTCACATAACCGAGCGCGAAGATGACCGTGAGTACGAACCAGGCGATGGTCAGCACGCCCAGTCGGGGCCAGCGCAGCGCAGTCACGACAGCGCCGGCCAGCGCCACCGGAGCAAGCAGGCCCATGTCGGTGGTCAGGATCCGCCCGACCAGCGCGACCCCATCGGCGAGCGATGGGAGCGGCGAGAAGGTGCCTCGGAACTGTTCGCCGAAGACCACGTAGCGGAGTGCCGTCAGGGTCTCCGGGTCGGCATAGTCGAGCGGCGGGTCCATCGCTGAGCGGATGGGCAGGTAGGCGTAGACGCCGACGGTGGTGACGACCAGCGCGATGACACAGCCGACAGCCGTCCGCCAGCGCCGGACGGGCAGCCATGGATCGACCAGCAGCACGAAGGCGGCCACCCCTGGCGCGAGCAACAGGGTCAGGGCGTGGTTGCCCAGCGCCAGTCCGGCTACGACCGCCGCCGCGACCAGCCACCGACCGCCCGAGTCGGGCGCACTCCGGCTCCGATCGGCCCACACCAGGAGCAGGACCGCCAGGAGTGCGACCAGGAAGAGGTGCAGCGCGTGCGCGTCGGCGCGCACACCGATGCGCCAGACGGTGGGGACGACGGCCAGGCAGATGCCCGCACCCAGTGCCATCAGCCGGCGGCCGGTGAGGCGTTCGATGGCGACGGCGACCACAGCACATGAGCCCGCCACGAGGAGAGCCGAGAGCAGGTTGGCACGGACGGCCTCGCTGCCGAAGGGCTGGAGCAGCACCGACGCAAGCCAGGCGAGCAGTGTGTAGGTCGGGTAGCCGGTCGGGTGGGCGATGCCCAGGACAGCCCCGATGGCCTGGAATTCGGCGGTGTCCCAGAACGCCACGTCAGGCAAGAGGGTCCTCGACTGGAGGACGAGTGCGACCACCATTGAGCCCACGGCGGGCAACGCGGCTGCGACCACAGGGCGCGTAGGTCTCACCACCCGAGCGTGACGCCCCAGTAGACGCCCCAGGCGTTGATAGCCACCGAAAGCGCCACCAGCGCCACCGTCAGCGGCCGCACGCCCAGGCGGGCGATGCCCAGCGTCAGCGGGATGAGTGCGAACGGCGCGAAGTCGTTGCTGAACCGATAGCCGAACTGGACCCACCCCTGACTGAAGTGCATCAGGTTGATCAAGGCGATGGCCGCCACCGCGATGGCTGCTCCGGCCACGAGTCGCCGCCGCCCGAGTCGACGCAGGGCTGGCAAGGCGAGCAGATAGCCAGGACTCGCCAGCAGGACGCTCATGCCGATCGGATCAGGTCTGATGACGGCGCAGTGCTCGTCCAGCAACAGTCCGATGCCGCTCGCCGGCGGGTACTCCGGCCCGCCG
The DNA here is from genome assembly GCA_013696275.1 of Chloroflexota bacterium. Taxonomy (GTDB): domain Bacteria; phylum Chloroflexota; class Limnocylindria; order Limnocylindrales; family CSP1-4; genus Palsa-1032. The sequence continues at coordinate 4,143 of JACCYW010000322.1, forward strand.
ACCGGGCCGGTCGTGGGGTCGCCGTCGCACTGCAGGCGCTGCCGTTCCGGTGACTCGTGGGGCGGCCACAGGAACATGATGGCCGCGTTCTGGGGGAGATAGCGCGGGTCCTCGATGGCCCATTCAGCGCGGTACAGGTCGGGCCGTGGACGGTACTCGTTGCGATACAGGTACTCGTAGGCGGGATGGAAGAAGTGGCCCGTGGTGGCCAGGTTATAGGCGAGCAGCAGGGCTATCGGGATGGCCGCCCCGAGACCGGCCGAGAAGGCCCGCCGGAACCACCATCCGCCGCCGCCCACGAGCAAGAAGAAGGGCGCGCCGAAGATGGTCGTGAGTCGGGCCAGGGCGGCCATCCCGAAGAGCAGCCCGGCCACGAACTGGTGGCCGGAGATCCAGTCCAGCACGGGCCACTTCCCGGGCGTCTGCTCAGTGGACCCGGAGCGAGTCCTCCGGTCGGCGTCGAGGGCCGCGGTGATGGCCAGGAACAGGAAGGTGGATGCGACCACGTGAGCCAGGAACCAGGTACTGCCGAGCATCGCCGCGTACCAGGCGACCGTCCCGAACCCGTAGAAGCAGGTGGCCAGCAGCGCCGTGCCCGGGCGGCTCGTCAGCCGCCGAACCATCCGCCAGCAGAGACCCACGTTGATGGCACCCAGCAACGCCGCGATCAGGGCCGCGTTCGTGGCCAGCCCGAAGACGGCCACGAAGGGGCTGAGTATCAGGGCCGGCAGCGGCGGGAAGGGGACCAACGCGAAGCCCGGCTTATCGACCAGCGGGAAGACGTCCTGGAAATAGTCGTTGCGGAAAGCGCCGACGGTCGGATACGTGATGGCCACCCGGCCATGCAGCCAGGCATCGGCCTGCCACACGAAATGGTTGTAGAAGTTGGCCCGATCGGGATGCGACAGCAGATAGACGACGGCGGCGATGAGCACGAGACCGCCAGCCACCCACAGCGGGTCGATGCGCTCGAGGGAGCCGCGTCTGGGATGGGACCGCGCGAGGTGGTCGCCGACGGCGGTGCCGGGGGTCATTGCTATACTCGCCGTCTCTCGCTGCTATCCCTTGGAGGCCGGTCGGCGTTGTCATCGACCCCGGCGAATGGGGTCGACCGCGCCCACGGGGCGTCCCCGCGCCACACTCGAGCGTTCGGAACTGTCGCTGCGCTCGTCATCGTCCTGGCCGCGGGCTTGGTCCTGCGGCTCACTATCGCATACATCCTTTTTCCCGGATCCGGCTTCGAGACCGACCTGGCCTCCTACACCTCATGGGCGCTGACCCTTGCCGAGGTCGGTCCAGGGCGCTTCTATGAGGTCGTCACGTTCGCTGACTACCCACCGGCGTACCTGTACATCCTGTGGCCGCTGGGCCTGCTGGCCCAGGCACTCGCGCCTTTTAGTGGTGGCGACGCGGCGGCCGCCGCCGGGGCGCTCATCAAGCTCCCCTCCATCGCGGCCGATGTGGGTGTCGCCCTGTTGCTGTTCCGGATGATCGCCGGCTGGTCCGGCAGGCCTGGTCGAGAGGCGGCGCGACTGGGCATCTTCGCCGCTGCCCTGTACATGTTCAACCCGCTGACCTGGTACGACTCGGCGCTGTGGGGCCAGACGGATGCAGTCGGCGCCCTGGTGATGCTGGTCGGCCTGGGACTACTGCTGCGTGGCCACTCGGAGGGAGCCGCCATCAGCGCGGTCGTGGCTGGCCTGGTCAAGCCTCAGTTCGGGGTGGTCCTGGCGCCCATCGTGGCCGTGGTGCTCATCAGGCGGCACCTCATCGCGCGGGGTTCAGGACCGTCCGCCCGGCCACGGCTTCCCTCAGCGGTGGCCAGCTGGTTCGAGCGCGAACAGGGTCCGCTGCGCCTCATCACCAGTGCCGCTGCTGGCTTGCTCACGTTGCTGCTCCTCATCACCCCGTTCAGCCTTGACATCGCCAGCTTCATCGAGCTGGTGACGTCCACGGCGGGCGGCTATCCGTACCTGACCGTCAATGCCTACAACCTGTGGGCCCTGGTCGGCTCAGGCGGCGACCCACCGCTGGTGGAGGTCTTCAGCTGGTCCTCCGACACGGTCCCGCTCATCGGGCCGATACCAGGCGTACTCATCGGCTCGCTGCTCCTGGCGGCCGCCTTTCTGCTCGGCCTGGCGCGTCTCGCCTGGCGGGCCGACCGATGGTCGATCGTGCTGGTGACCATCTTCCTGAGCCTCGCCTTCTTCATGCTTCCCACCCGCGTCCACGAGCGTTACCTCTTCCCCGCCTTCGCCTTCTTGCCGTTGCTGGCCGTCGCTCAGGGCCGCTGGCGATGGGCGATCGTCATCCTCGCAGCGGGCTCGTTCATCAACTTCCACGGCATCCTGACCTACCCCGCCTACGCCACAGCGAATGTGGCCGACCTTGCCCTGGGCGACCTCTTCCGGTCCTCCTTCGGGGTCTTCTCGAGCGTGATGCTCCAGCTCGGCGTCTTCGCCATGGTGGTCTGGCATCTGCGACCTGCCGCGCTGCGCCGTCGTGACCCGCTCACCGCAGCTACCAGGGCGGGTCCGATGGAGCGTCGGCAGGGGGTGCCAGCTGATCAAGGTGCGGGCGTTCGACCGACCGGCCAGGAACCTGGCGCGTTCGGGCGTGGCGCGGGTGTCTTGGCCATGCTGGTCGACGGCTTGCGCGTGCCCCGCATGCGTCGGGACAGGACGGCAGAGCTGGCCGCAGAAGGGCCAGGCCGGCTGGACCGGCTGGACCTGTTCGTCGTGGCGCTGGTCATCGTGAGCGCCCTGACCATCCGCACCTACCGGCTCGACCAGCCCTTCGATATGCACTTCGACGAGGTCTACCACGCTCGCACTGCGACCGAGTTCTTGCAGGACTGGCGCTACGGCATGGACCACTCCATCTATGAATTCACCCATCCGCACCTGGCCAAGTACGGCATCGCCCTGGGCCTCATCGCGTTCGGTGAGGACAAGGTCACCGGCACCAGCGCGCTGGAGGTGCCGGTCCGGGATGCCCTGATAGAGACCCGTTGGAGCCCGTCGGACGCACCGGCTGAGCGCAACGGCGACCGGTTGCTGGTGGCCACCGGTGAGGAGGTTCGGGCGTATGACCTGGTCGATCGCTCACTGGAGGCGACGCTCGCACTGCCGGCCATCGCAGTCGCCCTGGACGAGTCGAACCACATCGCTTACGCGGTCACCGACAGGGGCGAGATCGTCTCATTCGACACTGCGGCCATCGACGCCCAGCGGGCAGATGCAGCTGGCGCGCCGCCGGCCATCACGGCGGTGGCGTCCCTGACGTCAGCCGACGCAGAGGTCGCCGAGATGGACGTGGTCGAGAGTTCGCTCGTCCTGCGGCTCGTCGACGGCACGCTGGTGGCCTACGAACCAGCGACCGGCGAACGGACCGGCGAGGCGTCGGTAGCGGGTGCGGCCGGGGCCATCCGCGTGCCGGCTGCCGACCGCGTGGTGGTCGATCCCGCGCTGGTGGACGACGTCGACGCTGTCGGGAGCAGCCTGGCCGATCTGCTCGACGACGATGCCGGCCGCATCGGCGCCATCATCGAGCGGGCGGGCGGTCCCATCGCTGTCAGCGCCTGGCTTGACGACGACACCTCGTCGGAGGTCCAGGCGGCCATCGATGACGGTGACCTGGGCGGCGTGTCGATCGCTTCGGGTTCGGCTGTCGCCGTTGCCGGCAGCACCCGCCTCGCCTTCCTCGATCCCGCTTCGCTCGGCGAGCTGGACAGCCTGACACTGTCCGAACCGGCGAGCGGTCTCGTGCTGGTCGACAAGCTGGACGATCCGACCCTCTACATCGGGACCCAGAACGAGTTGTCCATCGCCACCATCGGGGACGATGGACCGGCCCTTGGCGGGACCGTGGCCATGCCCGGCCAGATCGCCGATGTCCTGTGGGACGCTCCCAGCAACCTGGTGCATGCGGTGGGCGTCGCCCCTGACCGTAGTGGTATGACGGCGTACGTCGTCGAGCCTCATGGCAACGCCGTCTTCGCCGATGCTGCGCTTCCGTTCGATCCGGTCATCTCGGTCATGGACACCCAGCCGGAACGCCCCTCGGCCGACCGCCAGGACCTGCTGTCGATTGCAAGCGATGGCCAGGTGGCCAGTGTCGATGTCGGTGCCCACGCCTTCGCCTGGCGCCTGCCGGGGGTGATCATGGGCGCGCTCATGGCGGCCGCGCTGTATCTGTTGGCACGCGTGCTCTTCCGGC
>JACCYW010000335.1 GCA_013696275.1 Chloroflexota bacterium
AGGAATGACGGCGGAGTCATCGGTTCATAGCTCTTTCGCACCTCGGGCAGTGAGGTCGGCCCCAGATCAGGGGCCGGACCTCGTGGCTGACACAGGGCTCTTCGGGTAGACACATCCACGGTCTCGATCTCGACGGCCGCGCGGAGCCTTCCGGGCACGACGACCCGGGTCAACCTGCTTGGTGCAGCGGCCGTTCCATCCCACCGATATCCGCCGAACGTCAGCTGATCGGCCAGTCGTCCGTGAGACTCCGTACCTTCTCCACCGCTCTTGCCGCGCGAATCGCTCATCTGCGCGGTCGTCCGGTGCACCTGGGATCCTCATCGACCGCTCAAGAGGTCGGTCTCGATGCCCAGCCATGCCCTGGGCCGTCGGCTATCGGTGGGATGGGTCATCCGATGAACCGGCACCGGGCCGATGGACCTACCTGGCGGCAGATGCCCCGGCACCCTCCGCTCGTGCGCCCGAGCCCGAACCGTTGCCGAACCCGGGCCGCGCCACTCGGATGATGCGCTCCACGCCCCTCTCGTCCATGTCGCTCTGGACGACGCGCGCTGATTGCACCAGGTCTCGGTCGCGCGTGATGGTCTGCGAGATCCAGTCGATGTAGGTCGGCTCCATCGCCGCCACCTCGGCCAGAGTGTGGCCGTGGAAGCGGCCGAAGGCGAGCACGGTCGAGCGCGCCTCATCCAGGCTGGGCGGCGTCGGAGGTCGACCGGAGGGACGCCTGCGTACAGGCCCGGTGGGCGTGCTGGCGCGGAGCTCCGCCTCGCGCCGCCCGAGGCGGCGGTCGAGAGGAGGATGACCGGCCAGAGATGTCTGACCGCTGGAGGTCGTGGTATTGCGACCGTGGAAGGTGCGCGACGTGTCATAGCGCGCGGTGATCGGCGTGGTCGGCGGCGGCGGGGGCGGACCGTAAGGTCGAGCGCGACGCTCACCGGCGCCGTTCCCGGCGCCCGGTCGCGCGCTCGTTCCGCCATGACCATCGGCTCGCGTGCGCCGGGCTTGCGGGGATGCGTCATAGCGCGCCCTGCGGAGCGGATCTCGCAGTAGGTCATAGGCCGCGTTGATCAACGCCATCCTGGCTGTCAGCCGTTCCGTCTCGGCTGGGTCGCGGGCTGCCCGATCGGGATGATGCTCCCGGGCGAGTTCGCGCCAGCGCCGCTTGATGGTGGCGTCGGACGCGTCGTGGGCGACGCCCAGGACGCGGTAAGGGTCGCCGCGGAAAGTGGCATCGGGCATGGACGCCGAGGCTACCACGGGCCCGGCGCGGTGGGTATCGCCATCTGTGCCGGTCGACCCATCCCTTCTTCACGTGCCGCCTGGGCCAGGAGCCAGCCGCGCGGCGGCCTAGACTGGACATATGGAGCTGCCCTTCCAGCCGCCCCTGGAACCGATGCTTGCTAAAGCGGCCGACGCGATCCCCGGTGGTGAGGGCTGGCTCTACGAGCCCAAGTGGGACGGCTTCCGAGCCATCGTCTTCCGCGCCGGTGACGAGTTGCTCATCCAGAGCCGCGACCTGAAGCCGCTCGACCGCTACTTTCCGGAACTGGCGGAGCCGTTACTGGCGGCCCTGCCCGATCGCTGCGTGGTCGACGGCGAGGTCGTCATCGCCGGGCGAGATGGGCTTGACTTCGAAGCACTGCTGCTGCGCATCCATCCGGCCGCCTCCCGAGTGGCCATGCTGGCCGCCGAGTCACCGGCATCTTTCATCGCCTGGGACCTCCTGGCGCTGGGCGTCGATGATCTGCGCGAGCTGGCGCAGGCCGAGCGGCGCGCGCGACTGGACCGGGCCCTGGCGGACGTGGCGCCGCCCATCCACCTGACCCCGGCCACCCGCGACAGCGAGATGGCGACCGATTGGTTCGACCGATTCGAAGGGGCCGGCTTGGATGGCGTCATCGCCAAGCCGCTGGACGCCGCCTACCAGCCTGGCAAGCGCGCGATGCTCAAGATCAAACACGCCCGTACAGCTGACTGCGTCGTGGCCGGCTTCCGGTGGCACAAGAACGGTCGAGACACGCATGTCGGATCGCTCCTGCTGGGCCTGTTCGATGGATCCGGCCAACTCCATCACGTCGGCGTGACGGCGTCTTTCAGCTGGGAACGGCGCGCGTCCCTCCTCGCCGAGATAGCGCCGCTGCGAGCGCAGGCGGTGGAAGGCCACCCGTGGCGGGAGTGGGCCGAATGGGCGTCGATGGGCTCGGCCGACGCGTCGGGGCAGCGGCTCCCGGGTGCCACGAGCCGGTGGAACCGAGGCAAGGATCTGTCCTGGGAGCCACTGCGCCCGGAAAGGGTGTGCGAGGTCGCGTACGACCACCTCCAGGGAGATCGCTTCCGGCACGGCACGACATTTCGGCGCTGGCGCACAGACCGGGCTCCGGACACGTGCCGATACGACCAACTGGAGGTCACCGCGCCCTTCGAGCTGACCCGGATCTTCGCGTCGGGCAGGTGAACGCCCAGCTACACTCAGCCGAGACGCAGGGAGGAGAACGCACATGACCGATCCACTTCGCGGCCGCGATGTCAGCGACCGCAGCACCGACGAGTCGGGGGTGGTCGATGCCCCGGCACCCGACACGGCCGGTGGATCCAGCCCGCCGGCGACCACCGATGCCGCCTGGGCGACCTCGTCGAGCCCCGATCCCGTCTCGGCCGACACCGCCTACCAGCCGGTCTATGCGCCGGCCCCCCAGCCTCAGGCCGCGCCACCTCCGCCTTATCAACAGCCGTCATTCCAGCAGCCGTCGTACCAGCAACAGCCATACCCGGCCTATCAGCAACCGCCGGGCGCCGCGCCCGTGTCGGCCTGGGCCGCCGGAGGCCAGGAGGTCGTCGCGACGCGGCCGCATGCACACTCCCTGGCAGTAGCACTGGCGGCCGTCTTCCTGGGCGCCACCGGGCTCTTCTGGACGCTCATCGGAGTCGGCACCCTGCTGTTCAGTTCACTCCTGCCGCAGCTCGGTGGCACGAACATCCCGCAGGCGACCAGGGACATCCTCCAGTCAGGCGGCATCGTCTTTGCCGTGGTCATGTTGATCATCGGTCTGCCTCACCTGTTGGCGGCGCTGGGCGCTCCGCTGCATAAGGGTTGGGCCCGCTGGCTGGGCGTGATCGTGTCGGTGGTGGGCATCCTGTTGGGTGCGCTGATACTGGCCGGCGGAAATGTGACCAACACCGTCAACAACCAGACCGTGACTTTCAATGCCGTCGGCCCGGCGCTCTTCATCGCCGTCCCGTACGCTCTGTCACTACTCGCTCTCATCTTCAGCCGCCGGCATTTCGCCAGCGGCTAGGCCGGGAAGTCCAAGGCGCACGGCCCGAAGGACCGCCCAGCGGCAGCCCTGACCGCTTGTGTCCCCCTGACGGAACAGGGGTCAGCGTTCCTTCGCTAAGACCGCCGACGGCGGGCCCTCTCCGACTGGCCTGAGCGGTCGGAGCCTTCATAGCCGGCCCACGGGTCGTAGTCGGGATCCAGGGGTTCCTGGGGCGGGCGATCGCCGTCCGCAACGTGGCGCAGGTTGACTCGGATCCGAGTCCAGGTCGAATTCCGGCCACGCATGCTGTCGACCAGGACGTCGGCCGGCTCCAGCTTCTCCGCTGCTCCCGGCCAACGCGCCTTCCAGCGTTCCAGCCCGGCCATCGCCTCGTCCT
>JACCYW010000183.1 GCA_013696275.1 Chloroflexota bacterium
CTTGCCTTCGGCAAGCGTGATGAGCTCGTCTTCCTTGGCCGTGAGATCGGTGAGCAGCGCAACTATTCGGACGACGTCGCGAAGCAGATCGACGAAGAGGTCCGAGCCATCATCGATCGCGCCTACGCCCGTGCGATGGATACCCTCACGCGCCACAAGGACCGCTTGGTCCAGCTCGCCGAGCGACTCGTCGCGGAGGAGACGGTGGAACAGGAGGCGTTCGAGCAGATGTTCGCCGACCTGCCCGATCCACGGCGTGATGCAGGGGAGGGTGGCGGCATGACGCCAGAGCCGCTGCCGCAGCTACCCCCTCGCCCGCAGTCGGAAAAGCCTGTCCCGGTGCCGGCTCCAGCGCCGTCGCCACAGCCCGCCTGAGCCGTTCAGCAGGGTCCAGGTAAGCGGGACGCGTCGTCGGCAGTCGCCGCTCGCGGGACCTCCCATCGCGCTACGATCGATGTCAGTGAGTGATGCCATCGCTGCCGTGGAGGGATATCTGGACGGCACGCAGCAGGAACGCCTGGACGAGTACCAGGCGTTCCTTCGCATCCCCAGCATCTCCGCCCTGACTGCCCACACCGCCGACATGACGACGGCGGCCGACTGGCTCGTCGGCCGGATGCAGGCGATGGGCATGACGGACGCCGAGGCGTCGCCGACTGGCGGGCACCCGATCGTCTACGGTGAGTGGCTCGGCGCCGAAGGCGCTCCGACGGTCCTGGTCTACGGCCACTACGACGTCCAGCCAGTCGATCCCATCGAGCAATGGGTACGGCCGCCGTTCGAGCCGCGCATCGAGGACGGCCGCATCTACGCTCGCGGTGCCGCTGACGACAAGGGTCAGGTGCATATCCACCTGTGCGCCGCTCGCGCCTGGTTCCAGACGCAAGGTCGACTGCCCATCAACGTCAAGTACCTGTTCGAAGGGGAGGAGGAGTCTGGCAGCGTCAACTTCGATCGCTGGGTGGAGGCCAACCGTGACCGCCTCCGGGCTGATCTGGCCGTCATCAGTGATACCGGCTTCTTCCAGGGCAATCATCCGGCCGTGACCATCGGTCTGCGAGGCATCACCTACGCGCAGATCGACGTCCGTGGGCCGCGGCAGGATCTGCACTCCGGCACGTACGGCGGGAACGTCCAGAACCCGGCCAATGCTCTGGCCGCCATCATCACCGGTCTGCGTCATCCTGACGGCCGTATCGCTGTACCTGGTTTCTATGATCAGGTCCGGAGCCTGTCCGATGCGGATAGGGCGCAGTTCGCGCGGCTGGACTTCGACGCGGCTGCGCTGGCCCATGAGGTCGGCGTCGCGGAGCTATTCGGAGAGCCGGATTTCAGCGTGCTCGAGCGCAGGGGCGCCCGACCGACCCTGGACGTGAATGGCATCTGGGCCGGCTTCCAGGGGGAAGGGGCGAAGACCATCATCCCGGCCGAGGCACATGCCAAGATCTCCTGCCGGCTGGTACCGGACATGGACCCACGGGTGACCCTCGACCGAGTGCGCGCTCACGTCGCGGCCATCGCCCCGCCTGGTGTCAGGGTCGAGGTCCGCGGCATCCACGATGGCATGTGGAGCCTTACCGGCATCGACCACCCTGCCACCCAAGCTGCGGCGCACTGCCTTCGCGAGGTCTTCGGAGAAGAGCCGGTCTACCTGCGTGAGGGTGGCTCGATCCCCGCCGCGGCGACGTTCGGCAGCGTGCTGGGTCTACCGGTCGTGCTGCTCGGGTTCACGCCACCCGACGATCAAGCTCATTCGCCCAATGAGTTCATGCGGCTCGACAACTATGAGGGTGGCATCCGGACCGTCGCTCGATACTGGGAGGCTCTGGCCTCGGCTCTGGGGCCGCCAGGGTCAAGTGGTTCGGCTTGAGGGCTGGTGGCCCATGCGGGTCAGGGCTGAACGGATGGCTCCGGTACGGATGACTCCGGACCGCTAGGAGCATCGGCCGCTCCTTGGCGCGCAAGTCGCGCCGTAGGCTCGCGAGATGAATATCAGCCGCTGGGCGCGCGGTCAGACCCGACCGCCCGCTCGATCGGAGCCCGCGCCCGCTCCAGCGCTGGTCGAGGCCTTCCCGCAGGGCGTACCGCAGTCTGACGGGTGGGCTGGCGGACTGCTGGAGGTCGATCCGCCTGCCTCGGAGCCGTCGGTCGAATGGACCTCGCCGGTGATGGTCTTCGAACCGCTGGCCGTCCCGGCCATCGTCCCGCCCCGTCGGATGCTATCGCCGGAAGCCTGGACCGACTCGCCAGGGAGCGCGGAGCCCGAGATGATCCACGCGCCATCGGTCAGCCCGGACCCGACCTCCCCGGTGCAAGGACAAGGCTCGGCCGAGCCACCCACGGTGACCTGGCCGGAGAGCATCCCTGAGCCAGAAGTGATCAGCGCGCCTGTGTCGGCGGCCGGGCCGGAGGTGACCGATCGACCAGAGGCGGTGGCCGAACCCCAAGTCGCTGCCTCGACCGCCTGGACGGTCGATGCGGGAGTAGCAGTGGTCCGACCCAGGTCCGCCGCGGAAGTGCTGGAAACGCTTGCCCAGAAGGTGAGTACCGGCGCGGTCGAGCAGTATCAGCCCGTCCCGCTCGGCTTCACGCCGCTGGACAAGACCATCGGCGGTGGCCTCAGAGCCGGTGAGCTGATGCTTATCGGCGGCGCCCAGGGGACCGGCAAGACCACGATGGCCGTCCAGATGGCGCGCAACATCGTCCTCGGCGGCCAGGCCAGCGTGCTCTATGTCTGCTTCGAGCACGATGAGGAGTACCTGCTCAACC
>JACCYW010000348.1 GCA_013696275.1 Chloroflexota bacterium
TGACCTCATGCCCGCGGGCGACGAGCCCTTCGGCCACGCTGGAAGCGACCTGCTCCCAGGGCCCATACGCGCGAGGCGGCGTGCGCCAGGCGATCGTGCTCAGGATCGCGATTCGCATCGCGGCGCCCGAATCCGTTCCGCCGGCAGCCCCTCTCCCCGTCGCGGCCACGGCTACTCCTCCTCGAACCCCGCGTCCCTGCACTTCAACGTGCGGGCTTTCTCTGTGACGGTGCAAACCATGGCGTCGGAGAACCCGTTGCCCTCGGCCGTGTGCCCACCGCGCTGTTCTTGGCGATGGGGGGGTTCCAGGCCGCCCTCGCGCTCGGTCCGCATCCACGGGTCATCGGAACGGGTCAGCCGGTGGCGGGGATCCGGCAGCTGTAGGCGGTGGAACCGGCCGCCCGGGCGGCGGCGACCACCGCTCGACATCCCCTCGATGGCCGCCGCAGGCGGCTGGACGACCAACGCCGTGACCATGCCGAACATGCCGTCGATGCCCTCGGCGTGGGTGAGGACGTGACAGTGGAACGCCCAGGCATCAGGCTCGTCGCACTCGATGACGGCGTCCCAGCGTTCACTTGGGTTGACGCCCAGCGTGTCGCAGGTGAAGGCCGCGGGACCGAGCGGGTACCCGTCGCGGGCGACGATCCGCATCGGCATTCCGTGGAGATGCCAGGGATGCATCATCACGCCTTCGTTCATGAACCGGATGACGATCTTGTCGCCCAGCGTCGCGACGATGGGAGCAGTCGCTGGGAAGCCACGGCCGTTGATGGTGAATCCCCCGAGCGCGTCGTTGCTGACCCAGATGATGTCCTGGCTCGTGCCATCCAAGCGGTCGTAACGCGCGGCCGGATCGCTCGGTTCGACGATGAAGGCGCCCAGCAGCCCCCGACCGACCTGGTCGGTCGCATTGTGGTGGAGTGGTACATGTGCGAGCCGGGCACCCGGACGACGAACTCGTAGGTGAATGACTCGCCCGGCCTGATGGGCTCCTGGGTGATGTGGGGGACACCGTCCATGGGGTTCGGGACGCGCTGGCCGTGGAAGTGGACACCGGTGGTCTCGTCGAGGTTGTTGGTGAAGACCGCCCGGACTGTGTCGCCTTCGACGACGGTCAGTCGTGGCCCTGGCCAAACGCCGTTGTAGCCGAGTGCGGCGATCGGATCCTTGAGCGCGTCGATGCGATGGTCGATCCTGTCGATGGTCAATTCGAAGACTTTGGTGTCGCCCTCGATCCGTGGCTCGAGCGGCTGGTTGCCCATCGGTAGTGTCGTCGCTTCACCATCGAGGAACCGCTTGACGACGGCAAGCGCGTTCGCGTCATGATCGGGGGCGCCGGGCGAGGTCTCCGGAGGCGATCCTCCTGCGTGGAGCAGGCTGGTCGTCATCGTTTCGCATCCCTCCAGTGTCCGTCAAGTCCGCCCCTAGACTCGGGATGGCGTCCTCTATGGGTGGTCGTATCGGTTGCGGAAGAGCCACTCCGAACCGGAACGAGTAGACGAGTCGGTTGGGGATCCCTAGCGCTTAGAATCGCCATCTCGATGCACAACGCCGATGAGATGCTGGCGGCGGCGGCCTCCCGAACTGAGGAGCTTGCGGCGCCCGGGCTGAGCCCGCGGCCGCGGCGAAAGGTGGCCGTCTTGTCCTGCATGGATACGCGGATCGACCTCTTCCCGATGCTCGGCCTGCAACGCGGCGATGCGCACATCATCCGCAACTCCGGCGGCCTGGTCACCGACGACGTGATCCGGTCGCTGAGCGCTTCCCAGCGGCTGCTCGGCACCGAGGAGATCGTCGTCGTCATGCACGACGACTGCGGTCTGCAACGGGTGTCTGAGGATCAGTTCGCGCAAGCGCTAGCCGCCGACGGCGTGCGGCCGACGTGGCGGCTCGGTGCCTTTGACGACGTCGAGGCGACGCTGTGTCACGGTCTCGTCCGCTTGGGCTCGAGCCCAGAGCTGCCTGCCCGAGACCACATCCGTGGCTTCATCTTCGACCCGGAAACCGGAACTCTACGGGAGGTAGCGAAGCCCGGCGGCTGAGCTGTCGCGAACGGTCCCAAGGCACTGGCAATCGCAACCAGTCGCCGTGCCAGTGGGGCGTCAGCGGGCCACGACCACGGTCGCGTGTGTCGCCACGTGCTCCGAGACGCTGTCGCCCTCGGCGATCACCGCGTCGTCACGACCCTCTGCCCGGGCGGCAAGGAGCGGATGGGCCGGCTGTCAAGACCGTCCAGTCGGGAAGATTCGACCCGACCCCGCTGCTCACGCACCGGATCCCTCTGGCCGAGATCGGCGAGGCGTACCGGATCTTCAGTAACCGTCTCGACGGCGTGCTGAAGGTCGCCATCGAGCCCTGACCTGGCGCTCATGACCTGCTGCTGGCCCTAACAGCCCGGCCGGGCCGAACGCCCGCCTAGCAGGTTCACAATGGCCACCTACCGTATCCACGAGGTAGGTAACTGATGCGCATCTTGCTCGCGTATGACGGCTTGGCCGGCGCCGCGCATGCGGTGGCTCTCGTTGGGGCCATTGGC
>JACCYW010000187.1 GCA_013696275.1 Chloroflexota bacterium
ACCCGACCGCGGCTGGGCGGCGCGGCGACCTCGTCGGTCACGGCCGGAGGAGGCCCACCAGGAAGCCTGGCCGGAGTGCATCCCGCGCCCCTTCCAGGTCCGCCAGGACGGACCCGAACGTGGCGCGATGGTCGTCGCGGGCGGCGAGACGGCGCAACGCATAGTCCGCCAGCCGTGGCCGCGACAGGAACGCCTGGAGCAGCCAGGACAGCACATCCTTGGCCGAGAAACGATCGGACATGCGCCTCTCGTATGCTCCCCAGGCATCGCCGCTACCGGGCCGACCGGTCCGTGCATGAAGGATGGTGTCGGCCGCGAACTCGGCCGAGACCAGCGCGCGGTGGATGCCCTCGCCGCTGAGCGGATCCACGAAACCAGCCGCATCGCCGACCAGCAGGAACGTGGATCCGGCGCGACGGGTCACCCGGTGGGCCAGCGGGAGCGCCACCTGGAGCGCGTCGCAGTCTCTTCCTTCGGCCGATCGACGTACGTCACCGGGTAGCCGGGAGACGATGTCACCCACCAGGTCGATAGGTCGCGCGCCACGAGCGAGTCGCTGGCGAAGGTACCGCTCGCTGGTCACGATGCCGATGTTGGTTCGTTGACCGGGCACCGCGGCCAGCCCGCAGTACCAGCCGTCACCAAGCACCATGGCAGCTGGCATCGGGAGGTCGCTGGCGGGCGCGGCCGGGTCGAGCCGGTGCATGGTCAGGCCGGCGTGCCGGAGCCTGTGCACGGACCTGGCCAGGCCCTCCGCCCGAGCGACCATGGAACCCGGTCCATCCGCCCCAGCAAGGTACCTCGCCCGCCAGGTCGCCCGGCCATCAGGCCCGGATGCGTCGACCTTCCACCCGCCGCCGGGACTTCGATCGACCCGTGTCACGGCATGACCTTCAAGCACCACCGCGCCAGCCGCGGCGGCGCGCTCTAGAAGCGTGGATTCGAGGCGCACGCGGTCGATGCCGCAGGCGAACGGCTCTTGGTACCGCAGCCGGCAGCGCGGCCCGCGCAGGGAGATGACCTCCATGCGGTCGATGGGTCGGATGAGGGCGCTCACACGCTCCTTCGGTACGCCGAGGTCGAGCAGATGGCCGCGCGTCAGGACGGATGAATAGACGCCCGATGCGCGCCAACGCGGTGCCACCAACCTCTCGAACAGCGTTACCTCGACGCCGCGTTGGGCCAGCCGAATGGCGAGCGCAGCGCCGGCCGGCCCGCCGCCCACGATGCCGACTTCCGTGGAGTGCACCGTCACGACGACGATCGGGCTCCGGCGTTCTGGCTACGCCCGCTGATGGGCACCAACGCCAGGGCATACCGATGGCCCAGGTAGCCGTGGATGCGCGCCACTTCCGCGAGACCCGCTTCGCCAGCCATCTCTGCCACCTCATCCGCCCGGTAGGCACGCTTGACCGAGAGTGGTGCGTCGTTGCGCGTGTACAGGTTGCCGGTAAGCATGCGTGTCAAGAGCCAGGCTCCGAACCATGCCACCCGGCTGCGGTCGAGGTCGTTGATGATCACGCCCAGCCGGGACACGCGCGCCATCTCCTGCAGCAGCCGCTGGGCAGCGGCTGGCTTCAGATGATGGATGACCAGAGAGGCATGGGCGACATCGAAGGCGCCGGTGTCGAAGGCCAGCTCGTTGCCAGCCGTGTGCTGCAGCCGAAGCCCAGCTCGGCCGGCCACCCGGCTCGCGGCTACCTGCAAGATCTCCGGCCTCTCGTCGAGAGCATCCACTCGAAGCTTCAACCCATGTCCATCGGTCCAGTCGAGGAGCGCCATCGGGATGTCGGCCGCGCCGGTCCCGACATCGAGCAAGCGCAGCGCACGGTGGCGCCAGTCGCAACGGGCAGCCGGTCGGCCATGGGCGCCTGTGGCCAGGGTGACCAGCGCCCGCCGGCTCAGCGCTATGCCACCCAGCCATCGGTTGATGCGCACCAGGTCGCGCATGTTGCCCACCAGGGTGCGGTAGTCGAGTGGTCCATCGAGGAGCTCCGGCTGGTCGGAGAGGCGTCGCATCGGCAACAGCCTAGCGGCTTACGACCAGCATCAAGCGGCCGGACCGATAGGTGACCAGTAGGTCACGTGGAAGACGCGCGCTCGTCGCCCCCAGCGCTGTAAGCTTGGCCTCATGGCTCGTGAAACGCTCAAGACCCGATCCACGGTCTTGACCAAGCGCATCGACTCGGTCACCGTCCGGACGAAGTCCAGTGAAGTCGGCCGCGGCACATCTGCACCTTCGTCGTGGGGCCTGGGCGATGGACAGGCCATCCCGTGGGAGTACGCGCCTGCGCCCGAGGCGCGCGACATCGTCCAGCTCCAGTCGCGCTATGGCCTCTTCGTCGGTGGCAAGGAGATAGCTCCCCGCAGCGGCGAGTGGTTCACTACCATCGACCCGGCCACAGAGGAGCCGCTGGCCGATGTCGCGCGTGCCAACCACGAGGACGTCGACCACGCCGTCGGTGTCGCCCGGCGTGCCTACCGGCGGACGTGGCGGACGATGCCCGGACGGGAGAGGGCCAAGTA
>JACCYW010000439.1 GCA_013696275.1 Chloroflexota bacterium
GCGCGAGACGCTCGTCGCCCGGAGTGCCGCGGCATTGAGGGCGGCTGGCAGCGCCGAGCCGGCACCACCGTGAGCGGCTGGCGCCCACTCATCGCGGCGAGCATCCTGACGGCCGACTTCGGGCACCTCGATCGCGTCGTGCGGAAGCTCGAGCGGGCCGGTGTCGACCGCCTTCATCTGGACGTGATGGATGGCCACTTCGTGCCCAATCTCACCTTCGGCCCGGACATCGTGGCGGCTTTCAGGCGGCTCACTGCACTGCCGCTCGATGTCCACCTGATGATCGACCGGCCGGCCCTCTACACGCCGCGTTTCCTGGCCGCGTCACCGGACTCCATCACCTTCCACGTCGAGGTCGATGAGCCAGACGAGACCAAGGCGGAAACGCTCGCGGCGATCCGGGCCAGTCGCTGTGCGGCCGGGCTGGCGGTCAGCCCCGGGACGGCCGTGGAGGCGGTGCGGCCGTTCATCGGCTCGCTGGACGTGATCATGGTCATGACCGTCGAACCCGGTTTCGGCGGTCAACACTTCATCAGTCCGGCAGCGGCAAAGATGCGCTCGGCCGGCAAGTGGCTCGAGGGCAGCGGCATGGGCGGGCTGGTGCACGTGGACGGAGGCGTCAATCGAGATACCGCGAAGGAGGCGGGCTACTGGGGCGCCGAGGTGTGCGTCGTCGGATCGGCCCTGTTCCAACGCGGCCAGGACGCCGCCGACGAGGTGCTGGCGGTCAGGGAGCAGGCCATGGCTGGTCGTCGGCAGGCCGCCACCGACGATGCCCCCACTGCCGGGCCTGGCGGCCCGCCCCGGCTACGACCCCGTCCTGAGTGAGGTCCGGCTAGTGCGCATCCTCCTCCAGCGAGTGGAGCGAGCGGAGGTCCGCGTCGCAGGCTCGGTCCATGAGCGCATCGGGCATGGTCTGGTGGCCCTCGTCGGCATCGCTCCGGATGATGACGCGGCGGTGGCCACGAGCCTGGCCGCGAAGTCGGTCGACCTGCGCATCTTTCGCGATCCGGCCGGACTGACCAACCTGTCGCTGGCCGATGTGGGCGGTGAGGTGTTGGCGGTCAGCCAGTTCACGCTCCTTGCCGATACGCGCCGCGGGCGGCGCCCTTCGTTCCTGGGCGCTGCGCCGCCTGGGTACGCGGCGGCCGTCTACGAGCGGTATTCGGCGGCCATCGAGGAGCGCGGCATCAGGGTCGCCCGAGGCGTCTTCGGTGCGGAGATGCAGGTGGAGCTGGTGAATGATGGTCCGATGACCATCTGGCTGGACAGCACGGCGCCATGAAGCGCGACGAGCGGCCGGAGCTAGGTCGTCTTGCGAGCCGTCCGGCGGCAGCGCGTGCAGGCCTGCACTGTGGTGGTCCGGCCTACGCGCTCGAAGGTGAACGCCTGCAGATTGGGCTTGTAGCGGCGATGGGCGCGCACGCGGTTCATGCCACTCGACTGGGGGTTGAAGCCACCCATCGAGGACTTGCCGCAGATGGCGCACGAACGGGCCATGTCGATGGGTACCTCAAGAGTCCAGGCCAAGCGGTCCGCAACGGAGGCACGGACGGCTGCCGACTATAGCATCCACGAGACCGCCCGGACCGCGATCCGGTCTCGACTCTCGCATCGGCGCGAGCCAGCTGCCGGGTGCGGCGGCACTCCAGCGGACCAGCAGCCGGACCGGCATCGGTGCCGTGCGCGACCTGTTCTTCCATCTGCCGCGGCGTTACGAGGACCTGCGCCAGCTGAGCACGGCGGCGCGGCTCCATGAGCTGCCTGACGGGAGCGTCGCGACCGCCCGACTCCGACTCATCTCGCTGCGCGTCGACCAGACCTTCCGGCGGCGCGTCCAGCGCACCGTGGCCGTCTTCGGCGATGACACCGGCGAAGTGGAGGCGACGTGGTTCGGGCGCCGCTACATCGAGCGCCGGCTGCACGAAGGCGATGCAGTGGTCCTGAGCGGCCGGCTGCGCCATCGCGGCTTCGCCGTCCATCTCGATGATCCGGAGTTCCAGCGTGACGACGGCTCGGCACTGCTCCATGCCGGGCGCATCGTGCCCGTCTACCGGCTGACCAGCGGCCTCACCTCGCGCGTGCTGCGTAGCGCCATCCGTGCCGCCCTCGACCGATACGGTCCGTACCGCGAGTATCTGCCCGACGCGGCGGCCGAGCTGCAGCTCATGGACGTCGGAGCGGCCATCGAGCAGGCCCACTATCCGGCGCGTTTCGAGGATCGCGATGGCGCGCTGGAGCGGCTGGCTTTCGACGAGCTGCTGGCCCTCCAGGTGGGCATGATCTCGCGCCGACGGCGGCGCGGCACCGAGGCGGCTGAGCCGATCGGCATCGCTGAAGGTCGCCTGGCCGAGGCCATGGCGACGGTCGAGAGGGTCATCGGGGGGCAGATCCGGCGTCGTCGTGACCGGGCCGGCGGGGACGCGGTCGACGACGCGGTCGACGACGCCGTCACACTGACCGGCGACCAGCGCGCGGCGATCGAGCAGGTCCGTGGCGATCTTGGCAGCGCTGTGCCGATGCTGCGTCTCTTGCAAGGCGACGTCGGTTCCGGGAAGACGGCAGTCGCCGCGGTGGCCATGGCCACCGTCGCTGACGCACAGCGTCAGGCGGCCCTCCTGGCACCGACCGACCTGTTGGCCCGCCAGCACGCCGTCACACTCAGCGCGCTGTTGGAGCCGCTGGGTCACGGCGTCACGCTGCTGACCGGGTCGATGACTGCGGCCGGCCGCCGCGACGCGCTCGACCTGCTGGCGTCGCCGCTGGACGTCACGCCGGCCGGCCTGTCCCAGGGCCGCGTCGTCGTCGGGACGCACGCGCTGGTCCAGGAGGCAGTGAGATTCGTCGACCTGCGCCTCGTGGTGGTCGATGAGCAGCATCGTTTCGGTGTCTCCGAGCGTGAGGCGATGAGCCACAAGGGGATGGCGCCGCACGTGCTGTTGATGAGCGCCACGCCCATCCCGCGCACGCTTGGCCAGGTGTTGCACGCCGACCTGGACGTGTCCGACCTGAGGGCGGCGCCGTCGGGCCGGCAGCCCATCCTGACTGCCGTCAGGCGGCCTTCCGAGTTGGTCCGCCGGACCGATGGACGAGCCGGCCCCTTGGCGCACCTGGCGCGCGAGGTGGCGGCGGGCAGACGCGGCTTCATCGTGGTGCCGCTCGTGGCTGACGACGAGAGCTCGGAGGGCACCAGTGTGGGGCAGGCCGAAGCCGCCCTGCGGGCGGCCTGGGAAGAGGCTTGTGGCGTAGCCGGGGTCGTCGGCACGGCGCTGAGGGCGGAGATCGTCCACGGTCAGCTGAAGGCGTCGGAGCGTGATGAACGGATGGAACGGTTCCGGTCCGGCGATACCAGCATCATCATCGGCACGACCGTGCTGGAGGTGGGCGTCGACGTGCCAGAGGCGAGCCTGATGATCATCATCGATGCCGATCGCTTCGGAGTCGCCCAGCTGCACCAGCTGCGCGGTCGCGTCGGGCGCGGGGAAGCACGCTCGGGTTGTGTCCTGGTGTCGGCCATCTACCCAGCCGCGGGCGTGCCGGCCGATCGGATGAGCGAGGACCAGCGTGTGGTCAAGGCCCGCCTCGACGCACTCGTCGAGCATCAGGATGGCTTCCACCTGGCGGAGCTGGATCTGGGGCTCCGCCGTGAAGGTGAACTGCTCGGCCTCCAGCAGAGTGGGCTCCCGCCGCTGCGTGTCGCCTCGCTCGCTGTGCCCCGCCATCGTCAGCTCTCGCTCATGGCGAGGGAGGTGGCGGAAGGGATGGTCGATGACGCAGGTCGCCTTCGACCAGCCCACAGCGCGTTCGCCGCTGAGCTGACAGCCGGCTGGC
>JACCYW010000456.1 GCA_013696275.1 Chloroflexota bacterium
TGGCTGGAGCAGCTCACTGAGCGGCTGGGTCATCTCTACCGGGATAGCATGCTGGCCGGCTTCGACTTCACCCAGGGAGACGAGCTCCAGGGGCTCCTGCGGCTCGATGCGGATCCCTTCCAGGCGGTCTTGAGTGGGATGCTGACCGCCGGTGACGATGTCCCCGAGATGCGCTGGGTGGTAGTCGCTGGCGCGATCGATCCAGGCAGCGGTCCTGCCACGCGCCGGAATGGACCGGCCTTTTTGGCCGCGCGCGAGGTGATGGCGGAGGCCAAGCACCGTCGCGACAGGCTCATCGTGCGGACCGGCGAGCCCGACACCGATGTACTACTCGACGACACTGCCCCGGTACTCGCCTCGCTCATCGAGCGGCTCACACAAAGGCAGCGAAAGGTGGCGCAGATGGCGCTGGTAGAAGGCCTGCGGCAGTCGCTCATCGCGGAACGGCTGGGCGTCAGGCGGGCGACGATCTCGGTCTCCTTCGCTCGTGGCGACGTGCGCTCCCTGTCGAGGCTACTGGACGCCGTGCGGAGGCTCTGGGCTATCGGGCTGACGCGGACCGTGGCGAGGGCCGCGAAGTGAATGACACGCCGGTCGTCCTGGCGTGGCTCGTCCTGGCTCATCTGGTGGCCGACTTCGTGCTCCAGAACGATGCCATCGCCACCGCCAAGTTCGGTGACGGCCCCGAAGCGTGGCGTGCGCTGGGCATCCACGGCCTCATCGTCGGCGCGCTGACGCTGCCTCTCGTCGCAGTCTATGGCCCTTATGGTCTTCTCTACGCGGGCTTGACCGTGGTCAGCCATGTGGCCATCGACCGCATCAAGATCGTGCTGACAAGGCGAGTCGAGCCTGCGGCCGCGGACGGCTCAGCCCCCCCGGCGGAGGATGCGGCCACGGGTCCCACTTTCGATCGTGCCTGGAGCCCCGTGCCGGGAGCACTGTTCGCGGCCGACCAGGCAGCTCATCTCGGGGTCATCCTGGTCGGCTGGGCCATCCTGCTCGCCGGGCACTCACCGCTTCAGCTTCTGGACAGCCCGGACCGGCGCCAACCGATCCTGCTCATCGGGGTGCTCGCAGCGCTGCTCATCGTCAACATCCGGGCCGCGTCGCTCTTCGTGGCCAACCTCGTGCGTCCGCCGCTGTCACCCGGCGAAGGGTCTCGGCCCTCCTCGGCTCGAGTGGGCGCCGTGATCGGCATCCTGGAGAGGCTCCTGATCTGCGCCCTCGTCCTTGGTGGTGCGGTGGCGACCATCGGACTGGTCATCGCGGCCAAGACCCTGGCTCGCTTCAAGCAACTCGATGATCGCGAGTTCGCCGAGTACTACCTGCTGGGCACGCTGGCCAGCGTCACGGTCTCCATCGCCACCAGCCTCCTCGCCCAGGCCGCTCTGGCCAGCTGATCCGGCACGACCGGTGCCAGCGTTCAGCCGGCATGCACATCGCGAGGACCGGGCACCCTCGTCGGGAAGAGCCCGATCCTGTGCAGTTCTTGTGCGAACCAGCGCGCATCGCGCAGGGCGCAGGCGAGCGGATCGTTGTTGAAGTAGGCGAACACCTCGGCCTCGGGCGGCCACATCGTGGCGACGCGCCGCGACCACGCCGCCAGAGCGGGACGGCTGTAGCACGGGCCGGGTCGCGAACGTCCCTCATGGAAGCGGATGTAGCCCCAATCAGCCGTGCGCCACAGGGGCTCGAGCGGACCGCGTCGATCGGCCAGACACAACGCGGCGCCGCGGTCCGCCAGCAGACTGCGGACGGCATCGGTCTGCCAGGACGCGTGGCGGAATTCGACCGCCACCCTCACCCCGGCCGGAAAGCGCGCCAGCGTATCGCGAAGCCGACCGACATCGACCCGCATCGTCGGCGGCAGTTGGAGCAGCACTGGGCCGAGCTTGGGACCGAGGCCCATCACTCGGCCCACGAACCGGTCGACCGGTTCCGCTGGCTCCCGCAGGCGTCTGGTGTGGGTCAGATACCGGCTCACCTTGACGGCCATGACGAAGCCATCCGGTGTGCGGCGCGCCCAGGACTCGAAGGTCGAGCGCTCTGGCAGGCGATAGAACGCATTGTTCGACTCGACGGTATCGAAATGCGCGGAGAAGTGCTCCAACCAGGCGGCCCGGGCTATCGATCTTGGGTAGAAGCGCTCGCGCCACGAGTCGTACTGCCAGCCGGAAGTGCCGATCATCACGGGCATGGCGCGATGATGACGCGCCGCAACGTCTCGCTGGCGCGGCTAGCATGCGGTCATGTCGATGGACGATCGATTCGCCGATCTGTTGGACGATCTGAGCGGCTTCTATCGCTCGTGGATCGTCTACCTGGGCATCGAGACGGGCCTCATAGCGGCCTTGCGTGACGCCTCCCATGGTCTCCTGGTGGCCGATCTGGCGCAGCAGGCAGGATGCGCGCCCTCAAGCGTCGACGTATGGTCGCGCGCCGGCTATGCCTTCGGCCTGCTCGAGCTGGACCTGTCGGATGAGCCTCGCTTCCGCATCGACACCGAGCTGGCGGCCATGCTGACCGACGAGACGCGAGCCGACTTCCTGGGCGGCCAGTTCGCCTTCTCGGTGGGCGCCAGCCTGGAGCATGGCGGCCTGGTCGACGTCATCCGCTCCGGTCGGTCGCATCCGGACCGGAGTGCCACCTTCCACCGATCCGTAGAGCGCTTGAACGCTCAGGACACGACGCTCTTCCTGGAGCAGGGCGTGTCGAGCGTGCCCGGCCTCCGCCAGCGGCTGGCAGCGGGGATCCAAGTCCTGGACGTGGCCTGCGGAGGCGGTGGCTGGCTGATGGCCATGGCGGAGGCCTATCCAGTCATCCGGGGAACGGGCATCGAGTTCGATCCAGAGTGGCTGGCCACTGCGCGAGCGCGGATCGGCGGTGCCGGCTTGCAGCATCGCATCATCATCGAGGAAGGCGATCCTGGATCCGTGCCGGCCGGCGGTCGCTATGGGCTCGTCTATCTCCAGGATGTGCTCCACGAGATGCCCGATCCGGCAGCTGCTTTGGCCGGCGGATGGCGAGTAGTAGAGCAAGGCGGCTGGCTCGTCGTGCTTGACTGGTGCCTCCCGTCCTCCTGGGAGGAGTATCGGACCCGGCAGGGTGAGCTTCTGTGGGGCTACCAACTGGATGAGCTCTATCAGGGCACCAGCCTGCTGACCAGGGCCGGATTCGAGCGACTGTTCCAGGCCGCTGACCTGCCCGCACCCGAGCGCATCGAGCTGGACGCGGGAGCGACGCTCTTCGTGCTCCGCCGGGAGGCCTGACCGCTGCGTTCGGCGGCGCCGAGGCCGCGCCTGGTAGCGCTGGGCGTCGCCACGGTCGACCCCGAGCGATGGTCGGCCGAGCACTGTCTGCCTGCGCCAACGCCTGGCCCGGATGAGCCTTCTCTCGGCGCCCGGTCAGCGCTGATGGTCGGCGGAGCGGTCCCCACGGTACTGCTGGAGCCGATCACGGAGGGTCGGCTGGCTGCCGCACTGGCGCGTCACGGTGAGGGCCCGGTCTGTGTCTACATGGAAGGCGTCGATGCCGATGGGGTCGACGCGATGCCCGTCGCGCCGACTGCGCTGGGTCGTCCGGGGCGGCTGGTGCGTCCTGACTCGCCGTCTGGTCCCTTCGTCATCATGGTCGATCCGGCAGGCTGAGGCGGCGTTAGCCACTTTCGCGTCCTACTCACTCCGGAGATGGTGGATGCAGCGCAACGTCGTTCGCGCACGGCCTACTCCGCCGGCAGGTGGTAAGTGACCCAGGTAGCGCTTTCTGCGCCGCCAAGTCGCGCGGGTCGCACTTACCATCGCTGGAGGGACTAACCGGGGAAACGGCAGCGCCCGCGCCACCGTCGCGTCACCAGCGTTCGTAGTGGACCAGATCCTCCAATGTGCGCCGGCCCCCTGCGCGTGGCGGTCGGGTGAGGTCGGCTGCGTCGGCGGGATAGCCGAAGCTCAGCAGGTACTCGCACCAGTGGTCGTCGGGGTAGCCCAGGATGTCTCGGCACAGCGGCTGACCGTAGACCGTGGCTGGCACAGAACCGATGCCCGCTGCCCACGCCGCCAGAGTCATGTTCTGAGCGCAACGGCCCAGGTCCCACATGATCGAGAGGGGATCGCCTGGGCCAGGTGTCGGCGTGACCAGCGCGACCGCCGCCGCTGCGCCTGCCAGGTGACCGGCGTAGTCCCCGACGGCGGCCAGTCGACGCAGGACACCGCGGTCGGTGATGGCGATGAAGGCCCAGCGCTGGAGGTTCTTGGAAGAGCCCGCGTGGCGCCCGGCATCCAGGATGGTGGTCAGCACATCGGTGGGCAGCGCGTCGTCCGTGAACTCGCGGACCACGCGCTGGGTGAGCAAGGCGGCCCGGGTGTCCATCGCCGTCCAGTCTAGACGTAGACTCGGCCTGGATGTCCCATCTCACTGACCCCGCGCGCGCCTCTACCGCGGTCATCGAGGTCGTGGTGGAGATCCCCGGTGACCATCGCCGGCCGTCGCTTCTGGGCACGGCCGGTCGGAGGCCCAGGAGTCGGGCGACATCGAGCACTCCTTCTAGACCTGCCCGATCCTGGAGGGCAGGGAGGTCATCGTCGGAGGCTGGCGCGCGCGAGACTTCGCGTCGCGGCTGATGGGCGACCATCGGATGCGCTACGGGATGGAGGCCCATGGCCAAGGACAAGGCTGAGGTCCTGGAGGCAGCGGGACGCGAGGTCTCGATCTCCAACCCGGGCAAGGTCTTCTTCCCCGAGACGGGCCAGACCAAGGGCGACCTGGTGCGCTACTACATGACCGTCGCCGACGGAGCCCTGAGAGGCATCGCGGGCCGCCCGATGGCCCTCAAGCGCTTCGTCAACGGAGCCGCTGGCGAGGCGTTCTTCCAGAAGCGCGCGCCCGAGAATCGGCCCGACTGGATCGAGACCGTGGAGCTTTCCTTCCCATCCGGTCGGACGGCCGATGAGATCGTCATCCGTGACGCGGCCCAATTGGCCTGGATCGTCAATCTCGGCTGCATCGATCTCAACCCGCACCCGGTGCGGGCGGAAGACCTGGACCATCCAGATGAGCTGCGCGTCGACCTGGATCCGGTACCCGGCGTGGCCTGGGAGCAGATCCGACGAGTCGCCCTGGTCACCCATGAGGCATTGACCGAGTTGGGTTTGGTCGGCTGGCCAAAGACTTCCGGCTCGCGCGGCATACACGTCAACGTGCGCATCGAGCCGCGCTGGACCTACCCCGAGGTGCGCCGTGCAGCCCTGGCGCTGGCCCGTGACGTGGAACGGCGCGCGCCTGGACTCGCGACCAGCAAGTGGTGGAAGGAGGAGCGTCAGGGCGTCTTCCTGGACTACAACCAGAACGCCAAGGATCGAACGGTCGCCTCGGTCTATTCGGTCCGCCCGACCCCTGACGCGCGCGTGTCCATGCCGCTCGCCTGGGACCAGGTCGCCGATGTGGAACCGGCCGACTTCACCCTGGCCACGGTCCCCGGGCTGTACGCCAGGCAGAGTGATCCTGGCTCCGGCATCGATGACGCGGTCGGCTCACTGGAGTCGCTTCTGGAGCTCGCCGAGCGTCACGAAGCGGAGGGCTTGGGCGACGCGCCCTGGCCGCCGCACTATGCCAAGCAGGCTGGCGAGCCGCCGCGCGTACGACCCTCCAGGAAGCGCCGCGGGGATGACGACTACGAGGGGCGTGGCGAGGGCGGCGGCCCACCACCCGAGGTGGCCGCCACGCGCCAGCGAGCCGTCGCCGCGGGGGATCCAGAGGCCGGTATCACTGGGCCGCCGCCATGGGCGCGGTCGGGCTGGAAAGGCACCAAGCCCACGCCGACGGGACGCCGGCGCACGGATGCGCCGCTCATCGAGATAGCCCGCGCGGCACACAAGGACGAGGCGATGGCCGGGCTGGAACGCTGGAAGGCGCGTTGGCCGGGAGCAGCGGAGAAGCTGGAGCCGGCCGACGTCCTGGTCGACAGCATGCGTGGCCGGAATTCGACCTGGACTCGGATCCG
>JACCYW010000458.1 GCA_013696275.1 Chloroflexota bacterium
CGCGAGACGATGGTCCGTGAGGCCAGCAGGGTGGCTCGTTCGCGGGCCGGACAAAGCGTCTTGCGCGGCATCTTCGACGTCCTGACGGGCGGTGGGCGGCGCTGACGCGAGCGATCATCCGACGCGACCCAAGTCATCCCGGGTCTGCCACCTGGCGGCCCATCGAGGGTCCGTCAGACCGTCCGGACAAGCGCTCGCCAAGCTGGTATGGATCCCGACCAGGAAAGTCGTCGTGGCCGTCACAACAGCCAACGGTCATCCGTCAGACCTAGTGACGCGGGGCGTCATCTCCTCATCGTCGGTCGGGCCCGGCTTCTCCTCTCCGGGCCCGATGGGCGACCCTCTCCTCCGCACTCGACCCCGGTCTCCCCCGGGGTCGAGTCGTGTCCTGACCGCGGTCTTGGGCTGTCAGTCGTAGATGCGCTCGAGGTGCCATGTCCCATCGACATCGTCCCGGTAGATCAGCGCGAGCAGGTGCGGGCCGGCCAGCTTGAAGTAGTCCCGGCAGAGCGGTCGGCGCCACCAAGCTTCCTCGATACGCCAGTGGTTGCACACCTCGACGTCCTCGCGACGGCCCGCCCAGTACACCCTCGTCGGACGGCCCAGGGTATCGAGTTCGACCTCGATGAGTGGGTGTTCGAGATGCAGCCGCGTCATGCCTCGACACCGCCGGCCGATCCTGCCGGCCGCCAACGGAAACGCTGCTCGGGGAGCATCGCCTCGGGGTCGAGCTGGACGGCCTGAAGGACGCGATGGGGGCCGAAGCGGATGGCGATGGCCGCCAGTCGCCAATCCAGCCGTGCCTGTCGTCCCAGTTGCGGCGTGAAGAGGCCCAGCTGCTGTCCCGCCGCCGGCGTGGTGCCATCGAGCTCCAGCGCCAAGCGCTCGACGGGGGCGTTCGGTGGCTTCGCTTCCAGCCGGGCCAGTAGCAGCCGCTCCAGCAGGTCGGGAGCAGCAGCCGGCTCAGGAAGCGCCTGGTCGTAGCGGCACGCCGCCGATCCCTCCAGTGTCAGTACCAACGATGCTCGGGATGCTCCTGCGCCGCGTGCATCAAGCTGCTCACAGAGCGTGGCGCACAGGTGGTGAAGCACGAAACGCAGCGGCTCCAGGGTCTCGGCGGGCGGATCCATCTCAGCTTCCGCATGCAGTCGTTCGATCGGTCGTCGCGGACGCAGGGGCCGTCCATCAAGGCCGCGCGCCATGTCATGCAGGTCACCGCCTGCGGCGCCGAAGCGAGCCATCACCGCCGAGCGCGGCAAGGCCGCGAAGTCCCCGATGCGCGTCAACCCGAAGAGCCGCAGTCGGTCACGCGTCGCGACATCGGCGGGTAGCAGCCGGACTGGCAGAGGTGCGAGAAAGGCCGCCTCCACCTCTGCGCCACCGACCGGGATCGCCTCCTGACCAGATCCACGGCGAGCCCCGACCAAGGCGGCCACCTGCGCCCCGAACCGGGTGTTACCGATACCGGCCCGCGGCGTGCCGGGCAGGATCCCTTTGACTGCTTCGGCGATGGACGATGCCAGCACTGGCTCATCACCCCACAGCCGTCCCAGCCCCTCTATGCCAAGGAACGCCTGCCCGAACCCCTGTCCGGTCGGATCCACCTCCCCCTCCACCGATGGCGTGAAGGCAGCCATCTGCTCCAGTGCGCGCTCGAAGGTCGACCGGTAGGCATCCGGGTCGGCCGGCAGGAAGACCGCTTCCGGCACCAGGTCATGGGCCGATCCGAGCGGCTGACCTCGCTGGACCCCGAGCACTCCGGCGGCCGGGCTGTGATCGAGCACTGACCCCCGATCCCACGGCTGGCCTCCCAGCACGACCAGGTCGGGCAGCCCCGGATGCTGAGCCTCCTCTAGCCGGAGTGGTAGGTGCGGCCAGTCGAGATAGAGCAGACGCATCGGTCGAAGATGGGATCGGTGGGGACTTGGCGGTCGGTCGGCCGATCACGGCCCAGCGAAGCGGTGGGTGCCCATCCGTCGCTCACCATCGTCGAGGTAATGGATACCCAGGACCACGTGCCGGCCGGGTGGCCCGAAACGGTTCTTGGCCACGGTCACGCGTGTCCGCTGCCCGACCACGTCTCGGCCCAGCCTGATCCAGCCCTCTCGCTCCAACTCCAGGCGCAGGCCGGTCACCTCTGCCAGTGCGCCGTGCGTGCTGCTGGAGATGGACTGCGGCTCGAGCACGATCAGTCGGGCGCCGACCCTTCTGGCGTGAGCCGACAGCCGGCGCAGGATGGCCTCCCGGCGAGGAGGGAGCTCAGCCGGCAGATCGACCACGAGGAGGTCGACGACCCGGCCGGAGAGCAGGCTCCCACAGATGGTGAAGCCCTCTTCGTGGTCCTTCGAGCGGACGACGAGCAGCCAGCGTGGGTCCACCCCGCGAGCGAAGGCCTCGATCGGATCGAACGAGGCTTGCAGGTCCAGCCAGGCCGCGATAGCGCCACCCTGCTGAGCTTCCGCGAGGCAGCGGAGGGCGAGGGTCGTCTTGCCGCTCGATGTATCTCCCCGGATAGCGGCGCTCGCCTGGCGTGGCAGCCCACCGGGACCGAGCAGCGCGTCCAGATCCGGGAAACCGGTGGAAGTGACATCTGCCGGATGGGGTATGGGGACTGGGGTGGGAGTCGGGTCTGGAGCAGCGAAAGGCGCGAGAGCCAGCGCACCGTGGGTCAGGAGCGCGTCACGGTCGTGCTGAGCACCATTCCCCAGCCTGATCGCAGCGCTGCCCCATCGACCTCGGAGCCTGGCCAGCGCGTCAGCCAGTGCCTCATGGGGAGGGGTTGGAGTGGGCTCCGGCTCCCGGATGGGTCCGTTGACCGTCTGCATCGTTCGATGATAGAACATCTGTTCTATCCATGAGCGCCCTGATGCGAGTCAAAACGAGGACCATCAGTGAACACAACGGACCCTAGGGAGATCGATCGAGATCAGCCGCACCTAACGAATGGTCACTCCCCCCAGATGGTGCTGGTCCAGACATCCTCGCCCCAGCCGCTGGTGCTCCACTCGACGCCCGTCCACTCGACGCCGGTCCATTGGACGCCGGTCCATTGGACGCCTGTCCACTCGACGCCGTTCCACTGCACCCCGGTCCATTGGACGCCCGTCCACTCGACGCCGGTCCACTCGACCCCGTTCCAATGATCGCCTGACCAACGAGTGCCATTCCAGGCGCCATCTTCCCAGGACGTCCCGGTCAGGCTCTTCAGCGCCCAGGTCCGTGAGTCGAAATGGCGGCCGAAGATGTCCATCTCGCCCTGAAGGCGGACGCCATCCATGACCAGGAAGTGGCTGCCGCGACTGCCCTGCAGGGTGCCGGCGCCGGTCGACCTGGGCCAGGTCTGCTGGTAGGCCGGGGTGGCCTGGGAACGCGCGCGCTTGAGGTCGATCATCCCCGCACCCTGCGATCGCGGATCGGCGTCGGGGATCCGCTCAGCACTCGACATGAGCAGGCGCTTGACCTGATCCGGACGGATGCCCGGCCGCTGGTCGATGATGAGGGCCGCCGCCCCGGAGACCATGGCCGCCGCCTGCGACGTGCCGCTGCCACGGAAGAAGCGGTCAGCGACCCGGCCATCGGCGTGCTCGAGGTCGATGCGCGAGTTGGGCACGCGCAAGCTGATGATGGACTTGCCTGGCGCGACCACGTCGGGCGAGCGCGCCGCCGTCCCGTAGCTGGAGAATGACGGGATAGAGTCATCGGCCGCGCCGTACGTGCCGTTCGGATCAGCCGCGCCGACGGCGATGAGGAATGGGTCTACGGCCGGGACGTTGAGGGCAGCAGTGCCGTATCCACTGTTGCCCGCCGCTGCGACGACCACGATGCCCCTGTGCCAGGCGGTTTCAGCCGCGAATGCCAGCGGGTCGAGCTTGTAGTCCTGGATCCCATCCGTACCGAAGGACAGGTTGAGGACCCGGATATCCAGGCCGTCCGACTTGCGGTGCTCGACGACCCAGTCGATGGCGGCGATGACCTGCGAAACGTCGGTGTAGCCGTTGGCATCGGCCACCTTGACGCTTACGATGCGGGCACCAGGAGCAATGCCGTAGAAGTGCTCCGTGTCGCCCTGCTGCACATTGACCGAGTCGCCATCGCGTCCGGCGATGATGCCGGCCATATGTGTGCCGTGGCCGTAGCTGTCCAGGTGCGCTAGTTGCGGGCTCTGCGATTCGGGCGACAGATCGGGACCGTGGATGATCTTGTCGTATCCGTCCAGACCGGCCACCGGTGCCACGCCGGTGTCGATGACAGCGACGTCCACGCCAGCCCCTGTGTAGCCGGCGTTCCAGAACTCGCCGGCGCCAGTGGCCTCCTGCGCGAAGGGCATCGAACCGTGATCGGAGCCCGCGTCATAGTCATCCGACAGCATCCGCAACCGAGCGTCCGGAGTCACCGAATAGACGCCAGGCAGCCGAGCGAGATCCGCCAGTGACCTGGCGGGTAAGGTCGCGCTGAAGCCATCGATGATGCGCATCCGTCGCTCGATGCGACCGCCCAACGCCCGCACCGCTGACTCGGGCTCTCGTCCACTGGTCGCCAGCTCGCGCACGATGACCGACGTCATGCCGGTATCTCGATCGCTGCCAGCTCGGGCGACCGCCGGCAGGAGGGTGCCACCAGCCATGCAAGCGGCCAGTACGAAGATGAACCATCCTCGGGCGCGACCCCATGGCAGAGCGAAGTCGCGTAAGAGAGACCCGTTGGGGGTCGCTCCCGGCGGGTCGGTGAGTGAATACGCGAGCATCGATCTCATGGCTGTCACCTGGGGCTTGCGACGGCAGCGTCCGCTTCGTCCGTTCGCTAGCTCGAAGTGTGGCTGGTGAGTCAGTGACCGGGGAGAGGACTTGAGTACCGGTGGGAGTAGTCATTGGTCGCGGGTACAGCGGCTCATCGGGCGATGCGCGTCGTGATCTCCCGTCGCGGGATGCCATGGGCAGTGATTACTCCATGTGACTGACGCGTGACGATGGTACCGGCGGCTGGCGAAGGACCCTTGG
The DNA here is from genome assembly GCA_013696275.1 of Chloroflexota bacterium. Lineage (GTDB taxonomy): Bacteria > Chloroflexota > Limnocylindria > Limnocylindrales > CSP1-4 > Palsa-1032. Next base: position 4,998 of record JACCYW010000458.1, read on the forward strand.
GGCGCGAACGAACGCCGGGACCGCGCTGAACACTCAAGGGAGAGTAGGCGGTGCGATCGACGTTTCCCGCCCCCCCGCCCGCGACACGTCACGGCGATGTTACCTGGCGCGCGTAGGCTGGCCAGCTACGATGACCGTCACGATGCCCCAGGCGCGACCCACCTCGCCATCCCAGCGACCGATCGTCGTCGTCGACGACGATGCCAAGATCGTCGCGCTCCTGCGTACCTACCTGGAGCGTGAAGGATTCAGCGTGATACCCGCCCACGATGGTCGGGCGGCCCTGAAGGCCATCCGCGACCACGACCCGGCGCTGATCGTGCTGGACCTGATGCTGCCCGAGCTTGACGGCTTGGCCGTCCAGCGGCAAGTCCGGGAGACCTCTGACACGCCCATCCTGATGCTGTCCGCGCGCAGCACCGTCGCCGACCGGATCCGGGGTATCGAAGAAGGCGCTGACGACTACCTGCCCAAGCCATTCAGCCCAGCGGAGCTGGTGGTTCGCGTGAAGGCTCTGCTGCGTCGCAGTGCGCCTACAGCTGACCACCTTGTCGCCGATGACCGCCCTACCCTGGAGCACGCCGACCTGCGCATCGACACTCGGCGCTACGAGGTCAGGCGTGGCGACGAGCTGCTACCGCTCACCCTGGTCGAGTTCCGGCTACTGTCGGCGCTGGTGGCGGCGGACGGTCGCGTCCTGACTCGCGACCAGCTCCTTGACGCTGTATACGGCCTCGATGATGTCGACATCATGGATCGCACCATCGATGTCCACGTGGGTCGCCTGCGCGACAAGCTGGGCGACGATGCAGAGCGGCCGCGGTATGTCGCTACCGTGCGCGGTGTCGGCTATCGTGCCGCCCCAGCCGACCGCGGCGCAGCCGCATCGGAAGCACCGATGAGCGTATGACCAGGCGCGGCATCGCCACCCGCATCTCGCTGGTCGCGCTCCTTGCCAGCTCGGTGGCCATCGGCATCCTTGGTGTCGGTGTCTGGGTGATGGGCGGCCAGGCGTTCACCAGCCTCATGGTCCAGGCGGGCGACTCGGCTGACCACGCCCGCGCCATGTTCGACCAGTCCGTCACTGGCGTGCTGGTGGTGGCCCTTGTGCTGGCCATGGTCGCCAGCGTCACCCTCTCGGTCATCCTGGCCCGACGCCTCGCTCGGCCACTCGAACACATCGGCGATGCCGCCGAGCGGGTCGCGGCCGGCGACTACAGAGCCCGCGTACCGGCCGAAGGGCCGACCGAGCTTGCCAGCCTGGGCCGTTCCTTCAACCGCATGGCGGAGAGCCTGGAAGACCAGCAGCGGTTGCGCAGCGACCTGGTGGCCAATGCCGCCCACGAGCTCCGTACCCCTCTGACCAACCTGGAGGGCTATCTTGAGGCCCTGCGTGACGGCGTCATCCAGGCCGACCGAGCTACCTACGAGTCCCTGTTGGAGGAGGCCGAGCGGTTGGTGCGCCTGGCTCGCTCGCTCGATGATCTGGCCGAGGGCGACCGCGCCGCGCGTCCCGCTCATCCGGTCGACCTTGACCTGGGCGCCGTACTGTCGTCGGCGGTCGAGCTTGCCCGGCCGACCTTCGATGTCAAGGGCATCTCCGTCGACCGACGCTGGCCATCGACCCTTCGCGCTCGAGCCGACCCCGACCACCTCGCCCAGGTGCTCGCCAACCTGCTCCAGAACGCCATCCGTTACACGCCCTCTGGCGGCTGGGTCACGGTCTCGGCGGATGCCGGCGGGGACCCCATCACGGTCAGCATCGTGAACACGGGAGAGGGCATACCCAAGGACGACCTACCGCGCGTCTTCGAGCGCTTCTATCGGGTCGAGAAGTCACGCGACAGGGCACGCGGCGGGGCCGGTATCGGCCTCGCCATCGTGAAGCAACTGGTGGAGGCCGGCGGCGGTCGTGTAGGCGCCGAATCGGCCGCGGGTCGGACGCGCTTCTGGTTCAGCCTGCCGGGCAGCCACCAGGGTGGAGCGACGGGCTGACGCTTGGAGGCAGACGAGAAAGGCACAGGCTCGGCGGCTGATTTCATCGCTTCCGAGCCGCCGCTCGACGGGATGGCCGGCGCGGTCCGGGGCTGTCGCGGATGCGGCCTCTATGCACGGGCGACCCAGGCGGTCTTCGGCGAGGGCGCTGCCGGCGCTCGGGTGATGCTGGTGGGCGAGACGCCCGGCGACAAGGAGGATCTGGCCGGTCATCCCTTCGTCGGGCCTTCGGGCAAGCTGCTCGACGCGGCCCTGGCCGAGGCCGGCATCGATCGAGCGCAGGCATACGTGACCAACGTGGTCAAGCACTTCAAATGGCGGGCGGCCCCATACGGGAGCGGCAGACGACGGCTGCACGACAAGCCGAGCGCATACGAGATCGGCGCTTGTCGGCCGTGGTTGGAACGCGAGATAGCGGCCGTCCGACCGGTGATCCTGGTCTGCTTGGGCGCCACCGCCGCCCAAGCCGTCCTCGGTCCCAGCTTCCGGGTCGGCCGCGATAGAGGACGCTTCTTCGACTCTGACCTGGCGCCCGCGGTGATGGCGACCCTTCACCCGTCGGCCATCCTTCGGGCGGACGATCGGGCCGCTCAGATGGACGGCTTCATTGCCGACCTTCGGCTCGTGGCGGAGCGGCTGGCCGCGACGGGACCGGAAGAGCGCGGCTAGAGGAGCCGCCGGGCGCCGGTATACTCGGCCTTCCGTGGGGATGTAGCTCAGTTGGGAGAGCACCGCGTTCGCATCGCGGGGGTCAGGGGTTCGAGTCCCCTCATCTCCACCGGCCCGCCCCATCAGGGAGTTCGAATTCGCGGCGCGTGCCGAAGTTGCGATATCCGGCGCGAGCGAAGGCGGCGGCCATCGGCGTGTTCGAGAGGTCCGTGTCGGCGCGGATCTCCATCTCCGGGACGTCCCGTCGAAGGTTAGCGGTGCCGCGCGCGAGGAGATCGTCGACGTAGTGGCGGCCGCGCTGCTCAGGGACGACACCGATGTAGCCGATGGTCGTCATGCTCGGGGCCCGGGCCGGCATGATCAGGCCGATAAGGGCGCCGTCCGCATCGAACGCAAGCTCCCACCAGCCGGGCATCGACTCCATCGATCGCAGATCGTCGAGCGTCGCGTGGGCCTCGCCCGCGGGGCCGAGACGCTCGCGGTCGGCACGGACGCGCTCGTCGACCGTATCCGCCGACACGCGCTCGAGCGCATCGAGGAACGCGGCCTCGCCGACGGTCTCGAAGGGGCGGAACGTGAGCCGCGGGGCGCCGCCGAGCGGTTCGCCCTGGTCCGGCGACGGCCCGTCGAATGACCACCTTGAGGTGGCCCGAACGACCCGGAACCCGGCTGCCTCGAGCCAGGTCGCCCGCTCCTGGGGAGCGGTCTGCCACTGTGGGGACTGCGCCGGCTCGTCGATGACGTGGCCCAGTTCCGGCGTGTTCGTCGCGAGGGCGTCGGCGATGGCCCGGCCGAGCAAGCCGCCGGCGAGCGCGGAGCGATCGTCGGCGCCAGGGGCCACGTCGAGCAACACGATCGCGAGCGGCGTACCGATCTTGGGGAGCGTCCAGAAGGCGAAGCGGCCAACTGGCCTCCCGGCCTGTTCGGCCAGATAACACCACTCGTGGCGCATCGAGCCGCTGCCGATCAGCCGCTCGATGTACGCGCTCTGGTCGGCGACGTGGTCCGGTTCACTGGCGGTCGAGGCGAAGGTCGGCGACTCGCCGACATCGATGGGGCGAATCAGGGTCATGCGATACCTCAGCACGGATGTCGTGGACGGGACGGAGCGAGCTCATGACCTTCACCTCCTCTCGATGCGGTGGTCGGTGCCGGAAGGTACTGCCCGTCACGCCAGCCGCTGGACCAGTGTGAGGAAGTGCTCGATGTGGAGCTGCGCGAGGCCCGCACCGCTCGTCGTCAGAGCCCATGGGCTAGGCTTCGGCCGTGGAGATCGCGCCCGGTATCCGTCGCATCGGAGCCGGCCTCGTCAACGTCTATCTCGTGGAAGAAGCTGGCGAAGTGACCATCATCGACGCCGGCGCGCCCAGCTACTGGGGTGACCTGCCGGCCGAGCTGGCGGCGATGGGGCGGTCCCTGGCGGACGTCCGCGCGGTCGTCCTGACACATGCCCATCCGGACCACATCGGCTTCGCCGAACGGATCCGTACCCAGCGCGGGGTACCGATACATGTCCACGAAGGGGACGCGCCACTGGCGCGCGGCGAAGGGAAGCGACAGCCCCAGCAGATGGGATCGATCCGGCCCATCCCGCTGTTGCGCTTCCTGTGGTTCGCGGCGCGGCACGGCATGCTGCGCATCCCGTCCATCACGGAAGTCTCGACCTTCGGCGATGGAGCCACTCTGGAAGTCCCGGCCGCGCCCAAGGTCATCCTGGTGCCGGGCCACACGCGCGGAAGTGCGGCGCTCCACGTTACCGCTCGTGACGCACTCTTCGTCGGCGACGCTATCGCCACGGTCAACGCCGTGAACGGCCGCGTCGGGCCACAGCTCGCTCCATTCGGGTCGGATCGCCCGATGGCATTGGCATCGCTCTCGCGCCTGGAGAACGTGGCCGCGGGACTCGTACTACCGGGTCACGGCCTGCCGTGGACGGAGGGCCCGGCGGAGGCCGTGCGCCGGATCCGCGCAGCCGAGACGATCCACTAGCTTCGATCGTAGGCGGCCCGTAGCCAGCCGACCAACTCATCGTCGACCTCTTCCATAGAGCTCAGGCGCACGCGCCGGCTGGCCATGCCGGTCATCTCTTCCATGCGGCCGCCGAGCGGCAGGTCGGGTAGGTTGAGGCAGACGTCGAGGCGCCCCCTGGTCCCCGGGCCGACCATCGCGAACTGCTTCGAACGGCGCAGGCTGACCCAGGCCTTCTTGGGGGCCGACTCGACCGGCCCGAAGTCGCTTACCGCCCCGATGACCGCGTCATGCAGGGGTCTCAGCCCGGCGTTCTTGCCCGCGTAGATCATGTCGACCGGATCTTGATGATCGGCCAGAGCCGGTGATCGCAACACCGTGAGTGCGATCAGGTTGGCATAGCCACCGGTCATGCCATGCTCCGAGGTGAGGAAGGTCGTGATGGCACGGTGCTTGTCCAGGCCGGCCACATCCACCAGAGCGACCCACTCGTCGAGTGAGCGTCCTGTCCTGGTCGGAAGGTTGGCGATCATGCTCTCGATATCCTTGACTGGATCAGGCACCTGCATCCTCCATCCTGGTCGGTCGGGCTCCGATGATGACCTCATTACCATCCGGGTCGCGGACGCGGGCGACGCGCTCGCCCCAGGGCTGGTCGACCGCCTCTTGCACTATCTCGATGCCCGCCGCGCGAAGCCTCTCGACGGCGGCGTCGCAATCATCCGCATAGACCCACAGACTCATCGGTCGAGCACCCGTCGGCGCGGTGGCATCGGGGTCGCGTCCGATGCCAGATGCGAGGATCCGATGGCCAGACCGACATAGCCCGGTTCGCCGTCCGGACCCGCGAACTCGTACGT
>JACCYW010000015.1 GCA_013696275.1 Chloroflexota bacterium
CGGACCAGCCCGTATCGGTTCACGCCGCGGATGAGGATGGGGTATGGCGTGTCATTGCGGAAGCGCATGTTCTTGCCGGTCCCTGACGAGGTCCGGTAGACGGTGGCGTCCAGGCCGACCGGATAACGCGTGATGTAGTAGTAGTGGTTGTGGCGACTGCCCATCTCCAGCCCCGCCCGCAGGGCGGCGTTGAAGATCGTCGTGGAGCAGGAGCAGATGCCGCCGCCGATGACGCCGGTCGGCCGCGTTCGGCCGTTGAGGATGGCGGCGCCAGGTCCATAGCCGTCGGCTTCGCGGATTTCGCCGATGGCCTTCCAGAAATCGAACCAGCGGCCGGGCGCCACCACCAGGCCATCCATCTTGGCCGTTGGGACCGAGATGTTGTTGCCGAAGAAGTTGTACTTGTTGACGATGAAGCGGGTCGTCCAGCCCGAGACCCTGACAACGCGCGGGGCGGCGGCTTGCGCGTCGGCGGTGCTGAAGTCGGCGACGACGGGCGACACCGCCAGCTCCACGCTGCCGATGGGGTTGCCAGCCGCTCGTCCCGCCAGCGCCGCGACGACCCGGTCGACGGTCGCCTCGACATCCAGGGCGCTGCCATCCTGAGCCGGCACGGCCATGATCGTGCGCTGCTCACCGAAGGCAAACCCGGCATCGACCGGTCGCACGTCGAGCTCGCCGGCCATCGTCGCCACGGTCGCCTGGATGGCCGGCCTGTCGAAGGACAGGCTCAGTCCGTCATCGCCGAGCGAGACCCACGACCGCAGCGTGTCGACCGCGATGGTCCTGCTTAGATCACCGGCCACCAGACTCAGGTCCGTGGCACTGACGACGGCTGCACTGGCGGCGAGCGCCTGGACCTGTTCGGTAGTGACCGCCGGCGCGACGGGCGTGACGGGTATGTCGATGGCGACCGACGAAGTCCCGGCTCCATCGACAGCGCCGGCGGCCGCGGATCGGGCGGCGCTGGCATCCGCCTGTCGCCCCGCCACGGCCGGCCTGACGCTCCACGTTCCATCGGCTGCGCTACGCAAGGCAGCGTCCATCGCCTGGACACTGCCTGCTGCAACGGCTTCGTCGACGCGGCGGTCCAGAGCCGCTCTGTCATATACGACAGCCGGCGCGATGTCCATGCCTCGGACCGCCAGAGCGACGCGATCGGCAGCCCGCTCAAGGATGCCGCTCGGATCATCCGCGTCGGCAGCGGCACCGAGCGCCCCGTCCAACTCGTAGCGACGATCGATGTCGGCGTAGGGGATGCGAGTCACGGCGTCACCGATGTGCAGCGTCAGCTCGCCGGCGGCCATGTCCGGAAGTGTCGTCAGCAACAGCGCCTCCGCATCGGCAGAAGCCAAGCCACCGACCGGGACACCGCCCACGGTCACGCCATCGGCGATCCGTTCTTCGCTGGCTCGATCCCATAGGAGTAGCGCGGCCACACCGATCAGTGCCGCCAGCGCCGATGTGAGCAGGAACGCGAGCAAGGCCAAGCGCCATGCCGACCTGCCCCCGGCAGTGCCCGAGATGGTCACGGCCTCTCCCGTCGCGGTCATATCGAGGCGATGCTAACGGAAGGTCCGCGATCGACACCATCCGCCATTCGGCGTAGCTCAGTCACGGCGAAGGATGACCACCCGGCGTTGAGGTTCCTCGCCGATGGACTGGGTCGAGACTCCGGCCTCGGCGCGCAGGGCAAGATGAATCCATCTCCGCTCCAGGGCGGGCATCGGCTCGAGTTGGACCATGGCACCCGTCTGGAGCACATGCTCGGCGGCGCGGTGGGCGATCTCCTGCAGCTGGCGTTCGCGACGGCCACGGTAGTCCTCCACGTCGACCAGCACACGGGTCCAGGCGCCCATGCGCCGCGAGAGCATCAGGTTGACCAGGTGCTGGAGTGCCGACAATCGCTCGCCCTTGCGACCGATGAGCGCCCCGAGCGCTTCTTTCTCTTCCCCTTCGCCGGTGACATCAAGCTTTGACGTATCGCCGGAGTGGATCGTGACGAGGGCGTCATAGCCGATGAGGGTCAGCAGCCGCTCGAGGATCTCCTTGCCGGCCGCCAGTGCCTCGGGCGAGGCTTCGGCGGCCTGGATCTCCTCTCGCTCGGTGTGTGTCGAGGAGCGCGCGCTGGCCAGCTCCTGCTGGTCGCGCGGCGACAGCTCTGTGCCCCCCCGGTCGCCGCCCCGAGAAGGCCCGCCCGATCGCAGGGGGCGATCCCGCTCAGGCCCGCTCCGCGCTGCCCGGGGT
>JACCYW010000199.1 GCA_013696275.1 Chloroflexota bacterium
GGGCTCGACGCCGATCTGGATGGGGTGGTCATACCAGAAGATCTGATGCTCGCCGGTGGCTCGCAGCAGGTCGTCGCGCATCGCCTGGGGATAGGCCAGGTCCTCGATGGGATGCTTGGAGGAGGGCACCGTGAGGAGGACGTTGGAGGTGAAGAGGACCTGCCGGCTGGGATCCATGATCGGATCCGGGCGGAGCTGTGTGATGGTCACGGTGCGCGTATCGCGCAGCTCGGCCTCGCGGCGCGCCTCATGACCGATGATGCCGACAGCCTCGGGGAAGAAGAGCGACCAGAGGACCTCCGCTGTGGCCACGGCGTCGAGTCCTGACCCCGGACCATCCGCGCTGAGCCGTTCGGCGACGGCGCTGAGGCGCTCTGTGAAGTCGCCATCGGTCTTCACCACTCGCCCGATCTCATCACCGATGAGCGTCAGGCCGCTGCGGTAGAGCTGCCCAAGCGCCTCGGGCACCTCACCGCGCGGCTCGACCAACAGCTCGCTTGCCCTTTCGAACAGCGGGTGAGATGGCCCACACGATGCCACCAGGAAGGCTGCGCCGAGGGCCGCGACCGGCTCGTCCGAGTCCAGCCATGGCTCGATATCGAAGAGGGGTAGTGGTCCCCCTTCCACGTGCGGACCGAGCATCCGGCGCAGGACAGACTCGAATGCCTGGCTGACCATGGCTCAGGTCAGGGGCGCGCGGACCCGTGACGGGCCAGGCGCTCACCAGGCATCTGTGATCGAGCGTGGCGATCGGCTCGCCCGATGGAGCCCCGGCGCACGGACCGATCACGCTGCGCTGACTGCATCTGCTGATGCTGTCGTGGCGCGGACGGCACGACCTGCCGAGGGCCGGGTCGGGCGCCGCGAGCTGGCCGCGCCGGGACCGCGACGGGCCGGATCCGGCTATCCGGGGCGAAGCCGGGGATCACCTCGCTCTCAATGCGGTGACCAAGGAGGCGTTCGATACCGGCCAGCAGTTGCTGCTCATCGATGCAAACGAGCGAGACCGCGTCGCCGATCATCCCGGCGCGTCCGGTGCGCCCGATGCGATGGAGGTAATCCTCCGCGACCATCGGCAGTTCGAAGTTGACGACGTGCGGCAGGGCGTCGATATCGAGCCCGCGAGCTGCGATGTCCGTTGCCACCAGGATGGCCGCCCGACCCTGCTTGAAGTCAGTCAGCGCCCGGACCCGCTGGCCCTGACTCTTGTTGCCGTGGATGGCTGTCGCCGCGATCCCGTCGCGCTCCAACTGCTGGGCGAGGCGGTTGGCACCATGTTTGGTGCGCGTGAAGACGAGCGCCTGGTCGATGCGTCCGGAGCGGATGAGCTGGCTCAGCAGCTCACGCTTGCGCTCGCGGTCGACCGGCAGGACGACCTGGTGGACCAGATCCGGTGCCGTATTCCGCGGCGTGGCCTGGACGCGCGCCGGTTCGCGCTGGAAGTCCGAGGCCAATCGCGTGATGGCCGGCGAGAAGGTGGCCGAGAACATCAGCGTCTGGCGGGCTGCCGGCAGGAGGCCCAGGATCCTGCGCACGTCATGGATGAAACCCATGTCGAGCATGCGGTCGGCTTCGTCGAGGACGAGCATCTCGATGCGCGTCAGATCGATGGTTCGCTGACTCACATGGTCGAGCAGGCGGCCCGGTGTCGCGACGACGATGTCAGGACCCAGGCGCAGCCGGCGGACCTGCTGGTCGAAGCCGACGCCGCCGTAGATGGCGGTCGAGCGGATCGGGCGGGGCGCACCGTACACACGGAAGCTTTCTTCGACCTGGATACAGAGTTCGCGAGTGGGTGTCAAGACCAGCACGCGCAGGGCTCGCCGTCCATCGGCGTGGCCGTTGCCCCGCGTGCCATCCAACCGCTGCAGTATGGGCAGCACGAACGCGGCGGTCTTGCCGGTGCCGGTCTGCGCGGCGGCGAGTACGTCGCGGCCATCGATGATGAGCGGGATGGCTTCGTGCTGGACAGGGGTGGGTTCGGTGTAACCCTGATGCGCCACAGCGCGGAGGAGCTCGGGCGTCAGCCCGAGTCGATCGAAGGACATGGGATCCTCCTGACGAGGCCCTCCCGCAGATGCGGGGCCCGGTCAGGGCTGAGTTGTCGAGATCGTACGGTGTGGACCGGGGCGCAGACCGGTGCGCCCATCGAACACGAGTGAGCTGGAAGCTTAGCGTATCTCACTCGAACGCACGTTCTGCAGAGTCTCCAGATGGATCGCCACGCTGCCCTCGACAGCGGGGGGGGGAAACCGCGCCGTGACCGACCAGCCGACCCCCTTCCCCAGCGCCGCATAGCATCGGGGTGTGCCTCCCGTGCCGACCGAGGATCGGTCCTACCGTGCCCTCATCGCCATCCCCGACCTGGGGCGCGTGGTGTTGTCGATGCAGCTGGCCCGCATCGCCCAGGCGATGATCGGTGTGGCCATCGTGCTCTTTACCCTCGCGGAGTACGACTCCCCAGCTTTGGCCGGCATCGTCACCTTCGCGAGCCTCT
>JACCYW010000090.1 GCA_013696275.1 Chloroflexota bacterium
CGCAGGGTCGGCCCCTGGTCATCCAGGAACCTGATGCGCTGCAGATATGCCTCGACCAGTGCTCGAGAGGTCAAGCGCCCGGACTCCATCCCCGCCTGGAGATCGGCGATGGTCGCCTCCTGGACCATGGCGTCGATGGTCGTAGCGAGCTCCGGGATGGCCCTGACGCTGGCTCCCCCAGGGACCGCGGCTGGGGCGCCTGAAGCGCGGCCGATCGCGCCGTCGAGCGCACCGAAAGCAGGTGCGGCGGCGGCCGCTGCCGTGAGCTGGAGAAATCGCCGGCGTGCCAATCCCGGGCCGCCCATCGACTCCGGGCTACCGTTCGATCCGGACTTGTCTCGCCCAGTCATCTGCGTCCTCCTCGCTGGAGCGGGTGGACCTAGCTGGGGGCTGGGGCGTCCACCGCTCGACCAACCATCGGCGGCGCTTTGAGCGGCGTCGCCTGGATGCACCACCATCATGCCTCTGGCCGTCAACCGAGGTAAGGCGCAAGCGAGATGACCGCGCGATTGACAGCGCGCCGGGCGGTCGGGAGACTGTTCCGAGTCCCCCGCCGAGGCAGCTGGGGGAAGGAGGAGGACCAGATGCAGAGAGATCCTCGGGCCGGCCGCAGATCGCGCTCGATGGCGGTCGTCGCGACCGTCGCGCTGACACTGACGGCGTGCCAAACGGCGGCACCCGCCAGCCCTGGATCGAGTGGGAGTGCACCGGCTGGTAGCGCGGAAGGCTCCGCTGAAAGCGGCGCGCTGGAGGTATTCGGGGCCTTCGCGACCCAGATCGAGGAGCCGTGGGACGGCGTCATCCACGCTGCGTTGGAGAAGGAGCAGCAGGCAGGCGGTGTCACCTACGACTTCACCGATGACATCGGGTACGCCGGCGATATGGAGCGCGTCCTGGGTGAGATCGCTGCACAGGAGCAGCCCGCGGTCATCTTCGGTGACGCGTTCGGCAATGAGGAGGCGGTACGCCGGGTCGCCAAGGACTATCCCGATATCGCCTTCATCTTCGGGTCGGGCGGCGGACCTGCCGACCCTAACCTGTCGGTCTTCGACAACTGGATCCACGAGCCGGCCTATCTCGCCGGCATGCTGGCCGGCGGGCTGACCGAGTCGGACGTGCTGGGCGTGGTCGGCGGCTTCCCCGTCCCGGAGGTCAACCGCATCACCAATGCATTCATCGCCGGGGCACAGGAGACCAATCCGGAGGTGGAGGTCAAGGTCACCTTCATCAACTCATGGTTCGACCCGGCAGCCGCCAAGGAGGCCGCTCTGGCGCAGGTCGACGCGGGCGCTGACGTCCTCTATGCCGAGCGTTTCGGGGTCATCGAGGCAGCCGACGAGAGAGACCTCCTGACCATCGGCAACATGTCCGACCAGCAGGATCTTGCGCCCGAGAACGTCATCACCAGCGTGACCTGGAACATGACGCCGACCGTCGAATACGTCATCGACCAGGTGCAGGCCGGCTCGTATACGGCCCAGGACCTGAAGGACTTCTCCATGGTCGGCAAGGGTGGCGCAGCGCTCGCGCCCATCAACATGGACGCGACGGGCGGCATCCCACAGGAGCTCCTCGACCAGGTGACCGCCAAGGAGGGCGCCATCCGGGATGGCACGTTCCGCGTGGATATCACCGAGTCAGCGCCTCCGGGCTCGGTCATCCCGCCGAGCGAATAGCACCGGAACGTGGTGGGCGGCCAGGACTGGGTGGCCAGGACTGGGTGACCCGGCGCCGCCGGCGGTAGAGCTGCGCGGCATCACCAAGCGCTTCGGGACGCTGGTCGCGAACGACGGGATCGACTTGTCCGTGCGGCGCGGCGAGATCCACGCGCTGTTGGGTGAGAACGGAGCCGGCAAGACGACCCTCATGCGCGTCGTCTACGGTCTTACCCGTCCGGACTCGGGGGAGATCGTGGTGGCCGGCCGTCCCGTAGCGATACGCTCGCCAAAGGACGCCATTGCGGCCGGCATCGGCATGGTCACGCAGCATTTCTCGCTGGTCCGCCCGATGACCGTCGCGGAGAACCTGGCCCTCGGCCGCGGCTCAGGCATGCGCCTCGATCTGACACTTGCCGCCGCAGCAGCAACGGAGGCTTCGCAGCGGCTGGGCATGCGAGTCCAGCCGTCCGCGCGTGTGGACTCCCTCTCCATCGGCCAGCAGCAGCGGGTGGAGATCGTCAAGGCGTTGGCGCGCGACTGTCGCGTGCTGATCCTGGACGAACCGACCGCCGTGCTCGTGCCGCAGGAGGTGGAAGGGCTCTTCTCGGCCCTGCGCAAGCTGGCCGCACAAGGGCTGGCCATCGTCTTCATCAGCCACAAGTTGGGCGAGGTGCTGGCCCTGACCGACCGGGTGACCGTCCTCCGCGGCGGGCGCGTGGAGGGAAGCGCGGTGACGGCAGCGGTCGACGAGCGGACCCTGGCTGAGCTGATGGTCGGGCGGCCAGTAGTGGGCCAGGAGCGGGCGCCTGCAGTGGTTGGTTCGGCCACGCGGGACCCGCTGCTGGAAGTCGATTCCCTGGCCGCGAACAAGGCCAACGGCCTGCCCGCGCTGCGCGGCGTCTCGTTCCGGGTCCATGCACGCGAGGTCCTAGGCGTGGCCGGTGTCTCGGGCAACGGTCAGAGCGAGCTGGTGGAGGTCCTGTCCGGCACGCGGCCCCTGGGCGGTGGCCTGGTCAAGGTGGCCGGCGTCACGCTGCGCGGAGGGAGCGTGCCAGAAGTCATCCGGGCGGGCATCGGCCGCATCGCGGAGGACCGCCAGGCGAGCGTCGTAGGCGATCTTTCGGTCGCCTACAACCTGGTGCTCGAGCGGATCGACGACTTTCGAAAGGGCGGCCGCCTGGACGAGGAAGCCATCCAGCGGAACGCCCGGTCGCTCATCGAACGCTTTGCCATCCGCGCCACGCCCCAAGCCCCGGTCCGGACGCTTTCCGGCGGCAACATCCAGAAGGTCCTCCTGGCGCGGGTACTTGCCCGTGAACCCAAGGTCCTCATCGTCTCGCAGCCGACTCGCGGCCTGGACGTGGGCGCCACCGAGTACGTGCGATCCGAGCTGCTCGCCGCCCGAGAACGAGGCGCAGCAGTGCTCCTGGTGTCGGAGGACCTGGACGAACTGCTCGCCCTGTCCGACCGGCTCATCGTCATGTACGAGGGGAAGGTTGTCGGCGCGTTGAACGCGGCGGGTGCCGACCGAGGGCAGTTGGGGCTGCTCATGGCCGGGCGCGGTAGTGCAGGCGCCGCTGCCGAGCAGTCGGCGTGAGTCCCTTGACGCCGTGAGTCCTACGACGTGAGCACACTGTCGGGCTTGAGGCGTCGCTGGATCCCGTCCGGCAACATCGCAAGCTCTGCGCCAATGGTCATCCCGGTAGCGGTGGTCATCACCTTTGCCTTCACCGCGGTCTTCGTCGTGGCGGCGGGTGCCGACCCGTTCGATGCCTTCTATCGCTTCCTCGTCGCGCCGCTCACCTCGCCGGTGACCCTGCTGGAGGTGCTCGTATCCGCGACGCCCATCCTCTTCACCGGTGCAGCGGTGGCCATCGCCTTCCGTGCCGGGTACTACAACATCGGCGCCGAGGGACAGCTGCTGGCGGGTGCGATAGCGGCAGCCGGTCTGGGGATGGTGGTGGGCGCACTGCCCAGCCTGGTGGCGCTGCCGATCATGGTTGCCGGCGGCGCCATGGCCGGGGCCGCCTGGGCCCTGCTCCCGGCGCTCTTGCGGGTCCGATCCGGCATCGACGAGGTGGTGACGACGCTCCTGCTCAATCCCGTGGCACTCCTTCTGGTGAATGCCCTGCTGAACGGTCCGTGGCGGGACCCGGAGACCGGCTTCCCCGAGTCGGCGCCCATCGCCGCGTCAGCTGAGCTTCCCCAACTCGTGGCTCGATCGCGGGTGCATCTCGGCCTCGTCCTGGCGCTGGCCATCATCGCTGTGGCCTGGTTCATCATCACGCGCACCTCGGCCGGTCTCAAGCTGCGGGCGGTAGGCTCGAGCCCGCGGGCGGCGGCCTTCGCCGGCCTCGACGTGAACGGCACGCTGCTCCGAGCGGCTCTCGTGAGCGGCGCCATCGCCGGCATGGCCGGTGTCAGCGAGGTGGCCGGCATCCAGGACCGACTCACGGGTGGGTTGTCGGCGGGAGCGGGTTACACCGGCATCGTGGTCGCGACCCTGGGCGGGTTGACCATGCCGGGCGTCGCGGCGGCTGGGCTGCTGCTGGGCGATCTGCGCGTGGGAGCGGGGTCGGCTGCGCGGGCCCTGGACATCCCGAGCCAGGTCGGCGAGATCGTCCAAGCGACCCTGCTGCTGGTGACCATCGCCGCGCTGGCCATCATCTCGCGGCGCCGCTCCACCCAGGCCGGCCGATGATCGCGTTCGTATTCGACATCCTGACGGCCACCATTCGCAACGCCACCCCGCTGGCTCTCGGGACCATCGGGGAGACGTACGCAGAGCGGTCGGGCGTGCTCAACCTGGGCATCGAGGGAACGATGTATGCGGGCGCCTTCTTCGGCTTCGCGACCGCCTTCTGGACCGGCTCGCTGGAGCTGGGGCTGCTGGCGGCAGTGCTGGTGGGTCTGGTGGCAGGCGGGCTCATGGCGTTCCTGACAGTGACGCTTGGAGCGAATCAACACGTGTCAGGGCTCGGGCTGACCCTCTTGCTCATCGGGGTGTCGGAGTTCGGCAATCGACTGGCATTCGGCGGTGGCCAGTCGCTCCGACGCATCGACCCGTATCCATTGGTCGACCCGCTCGAGCTAGGCGGGCCCTTCAGCCAGTACGCGCTCACGTACGTCACCTTCCTGGCCTTCGTGCCGCTCGCGTGGTGGGTGCTGATGCGAACGCGTTTCGGGCTGGCCATCCGCGCCGTCGGGGAGGATCCGGAGGCCGCCGACGCGGCGGGCATCAGCGTCTTCCGGACGCGTTATGCAGCGCTGATGGTGGGCGGCGTTCTGATGGCGGTCGGCGGCGCGTTCTTCACACTCGCGGCTCTCGGTTCCTTCACCCTGGACATCATCGCTGGCCGCGGCTGGGTGGTGATCGCTCTGGTCATCTTCGGGCGGTGGGGCATCTGGCGGGCGGTCGCAGGCGCGCTGCTCTTCTCCGCGGTGTACTCGCTCCAGTTGCGGCTGCGGGTCACGCCGGGCTGGCAGGATGTCCCGTTCGAGCTCCTGTTGGCGCTGCCATACCTGGTGGTCATCGCGGCACTCGCGCTCTCAGGTCGGAACGTCGCCTACCCGGGCGCTTACCTGAAGCCCTATCGCAGGACCTAGGAAGACTCGTCGCAGACCTTAGCCGCGACGGGCGAGAGCATGGCCCGCGGCAGGCGAGAGCATGGCGCTGAGCTTCGCTGCCCGATCAGCCTTCGTCGCATCGGGTGCCGCGCGACGCCCCGGTACCAGCACTATCGGTGCCGAGCGGCAGGCGTGGGGTTCGCTGAACGCTCCGGCGGGTCCGTGGGCCGGTCCGGTGGGTCCGTGGG
>JACCYW010000116.1 GCA_013696275.1 Chloroflexota bacterium
GTCAGCAGGTGGCCGAGCAGGCCGCCGGTGCATGACTCAGCCACCGATACGGTCAGACCACGTGAGAGGCACGCTTCCTGGATCTGACCTGCCAGCGCGAGGAGTCCCTCCTCGTCCGCCATCAGCTGGTGCTTGCCTAGAGGGAACGACGAGGCGGCTGGCCCTTCTCGAAAATCCAGTTCTCGACCTCACCCGGTCCGCCCAGTGCTCCCAGCGACCGACCGTTGACGGTGAAGAAGGTGGCGCCCGAATTGCCGGCCCGAACGAATACCGTCCGCTCGCCTGAGATGGTCACGCTCTCACCGCGTCGCAGGATGTGTCCGGCACCCCAGTCCTCCGAGCGCTCGCCATCGACCGAGATCTCGAGATAGGTCGGACCGCCGACGGCCTCGATGAGCACACTCACGCCGGCCAGCTCGACCGTGACGGTGCGCGCCTGTTCAGTGCTGGCCGCCCCCGGCCTGGAGGCGTTGACGACGATCCGCCAGGAACCCTCGGCCAACGACAGTGTCTGAGAGAAGGAGCCATCGGCAGCCAGGGTGACCGCCATGGGCGGAGCCGCTGGTGCCACGCTGCGACCCGGCTCCGCGCTGGCGACCGGCTCGCCGGATGCAGGCCGCGCGACGACGGTGACCGATGATCCGTCACTCGTGCCGGCGACGACTATCCGGCCGTCGGTCGAGTTCGCCGCTTCGGCCGGGCCGGTCAACACGAGCTGGACGGGTGCGCTCGACGGCGACGCGGGACCTGACGCGGGAGCAGCCGTCGGCGGCACCGGTACCGTGATGATGACCGTGAGCGGCGGCGATGAGCGCAGCTGATCGGCGGCGGCGGCGGTGACCGTGAAGTCATTGCGGCCGCGCACGACCGGCACCTCCAGCGACCAGCCACCGGCCGGGTCCGCCTCCGTCGTGCGTAACAGGTCACCCGCCCCGGTCACCGTCACGGTGAAGCCGGCGACCGTGTCGCCGGAAAGCCTGTGGCTCTCCGCGTTCAGGCCCAACTGCACGACCGGCGGGCCATCCAGGCTGAGTGCTGGCACTTCATTGAAGCGCACCACCTGGAAGGCCACATAGCCGGCGAAGGCCACGATGGCGAGCGAGACCATGGCCGCCACCAGGATGCCGCGCGAGAACGTCAGTCCGCGGCGAGGCTCAGAGAGCGGCCGCGGCGGCTTTACTGCGACTGTCTCCGTACGTCGCGTGACACTCGTCTCCAGACGCCACTTGCCGATGATCTCGTCCGGATCGAGACCCAGGTAGAGCGCGTAATTGCGCAGGAAGCCCTTCGTGTACACGGCGCCCGGTAGCTCCGACCAGGCTCCCACTTCCAGTGCCTCCAGGTGCTTGACCCGGATCTTGGTATCGCGTTCGGCGCGGTACAGGTCCACACCCTTACGCTCGCGCGCAACGCGCAGTACCTCGCCGAGCAGCGGTGCTGCCGTGGCGTCTATCGGCGTGGCGCGCTCGCGTCCTAGGCGCCGCCCACCCACTCTGATGTGGTGACGAGCGGTCATCGGTGTGACGGACCCCCTCGGTAGTGCTCGATCCAGCTCATTCGCCCCCGCCCCAACGGGGTACCACCCGAGGATACCCCCGATCCCAGGCGGCTGACGATGCACACTGAGTCAATCATCATGCGACTAGCGGTCGCGTCCCTTTATACATCATCCACATCCGCCGGTCCACGCAGCCAATTGTCAGGCCCGTACACCTGGCGCGGCACGGCCGGGTTGCGTGGATCCTGCGGCCCCACTATCCCGTGGCGCTCCAGCTCGTCCATCAGCCGACTGGCCCGGTTGAAACCGACCTTCAACTTCGTCTGCATCATCGACGTGGAGGCCTTGCCGGTCTGCATCACCAACTCTGCGGCACGTGCCGTGAGCTCATCCTCGGCGGTCCTCGCCAACCAGCCGAACTGGCCGTCGCCAGCCTCCTGGTCGTCGACCGCCGAGAGCAGGTCCGGCTCATAGAGCGGGGCCGGCGTCTGGTCGCGCCAGTGCTCGGTGACCGCGCGGAACTCGCCGTCGCTCACGAAGACGCCCTGCAAGCGGACCGGTCGCGGTAGGTCGGCCGGTTGATAGAGCATGTCGCCCCGGCCGATGAGGTCCTCCGCCCCGGGCTGGTCGAGGACCGTTCGACTGTCGATATTGGAAGCCATGGCGAAGGCGATGCGACTTGGCACATTGGCCTTGATGAGCCCCGTCACCACGTTGACGCTGGGACGCTGGGTGGCCAGCACCAGGTGGATGCCCACGGCACGAGCCTTCTGGGCCAGCTTCACGACCGGATCCTCCACCTTGCGACCCTCGCGCATCATCAGGTCGGCCAACTCATCGATGACGATGACGATGTAAGGCAGGCGTTCTTCAGCCGCCACTCGCAGGCTGCTGTTGTAGGCAGTGATGTTGCGCTCGCCACGGGCAGCCAGTGCCTTGTAGCGCTCCTCCATCTGATTGACCGCCCAGGTCAGGGCGGAGCGCGCATGCAGCGCCTCCACGATGACGCTGGTCAGCAGATGGGGCAGCGCGTCGTAGGCCGCCAGCTCGACCCGTTTCAGATCGATGAGCACGAGCCTGACCTCATCCGGTCGGGCGCGCATGAGGATGCTGGTGATGAGCGCGTTGATGCACACGCTCTTGCCCGAGCCGGTGGCGCCGGCGATGAGCAGGTGAGGCATCTTCGCCAGGTCGACCGCGTACGGCTGGCCGGATACGTCGCGGCCCAGGGCGAATGTCAGCTTGCCGGTCGCCTCACTCATCCCGGAGTCCACGAAGAGGCCCCGAAAGGAGACGACCTCCGAGGCATGATTGGGGATCTCGATGCCCACTACATCCCGGCCCGGGATGGGTGCCTCGATGCGGATGCTGCGAGCGGCCAAGGCCATCGCCAGGTCATCAGCCAGTCCCTCGATGCGCGACAGCTTGACCCGCACATCCGGTTTCACCTCGTACTGGGTGACCACCGGGCCGGTGTTGACCGCCACCACCTGGGCCGGGATGAGGAAGCTGCGCAGCTTCTCCTCGATGATCCGGATGTTGCGTTCATGGTCCAAGCGCGAGCCGGTGGCTCGCGGCGCGACTGCCTCCAGCGACTCTGGATCCGGTAGCAGCCAGGGCCGATCGTGGAGCGGTGCCGGGGCGTCGTCGGCAGCCAGCAGTGGCGGTGCTTCAGCCGTCGCGGTCGCGCCTGGTGTGCTCCCGCCCATGGCAGCCGACCATACGGTCTGGCTGACCGGTGCCGGACTGGAAAGTGGCGTCGGCAGCGGATGCGCAGATTCATCCGGTGGCGGCTCGTCAGCCTTCGGTGAGCCGTTGCCTTGCTCGCGGCTGCCGCGCTTGGGCCGCGGCTGGTCGGCGTGGATGGGCACCGCGATGGCGGCGCGGCGACCAGCGCCGATCGCGGCGCGGGCTGGGATGGCACTGGCGATGGCCCGTCCGCCGGCGGTGACCGGCCTGAAGAGCGACCGCAAGGTCAGATCGAACATGAGCAGGATGCCCGCTACGACCAGACCAAGCAACACCACCGCTGCGCCCGGCGCGCTGACCATCGCCGAAAGGCTCGATGTCAGCCAGTCGCCGATGAGGC
>JACCYW010000141.1 GCA_013696275.1 Chloroflexota bacterium
CGATCGATGCCGGCATCGGCGGGCAGCCGCTGACCGGGCAGCCCGACCCACTCCGTGGCGGTCCGGAAGCGGCTGCGCTGCACGTCCACCGGCAGGACGCAGACGCCGTGGCGCTTGGCGTCGTTGATGAGCACCTCGACCGGGTAGAAGCCCATCGGCTGTGCGTTGATGAGCCCGGTCACGAACTGGGCCGGATAGAAGAGCTTGAGGAACGACGACTCGTAGGCGGTCCGCGCGAAGGCCGCCGCGTGGCTCTTGTTGAAACCGAAGCTGGCGAAGGCGGCCACCTTCTCGAACAGCTCCTCCGCCTGCTCGGCCGTCAACCCGCTGACAGCGATGCACCCGGCCACGAATCGAGCGTGGAGCTTCTCCATCTCACGACTCGATCGCCAGGTGCCCATGGCTCGCCGGAAACCGTCCGAGTCGGCCGCACTGAAGCCAGCCACATCGATGGCCACCTTCATGACCTGTTCCTGGTAGAGGATGACCCCCAGCGTCTCGGAAAGGATCGGCTCCAGGCTGGGGTGCAGATAGGTGACCGGTTCGATGCCCTGCTTGCGACGCAGATAGGGATGGACGGCATTGCCCTGGATGGGCCCGGGGCGGATGATGGCCACCTCCACGACCAGGTCGTCCAGATCCTCCGGGCGGCTCCGCGGCAGGGTCTGCATCTGCGCCCGCGACTCGATCTGGAAGACGCCCACCGTGTCTGCTGCCTGGATCATCCGAAAGACCTCCGGGATGTCCTCCGGGAGGCGGTCCAGGTCGAGGCAGGTAGCACAGTCGGTCGTGATGTCGCGCAGCGCGTCGTCGATGGACGAGAGCATGCGCAGTCCCAGCAGGTCGAGCTTGATGAGCTTGAGTGTCTCTATGTCGCGTTTGTCGTATTGCACCACCACCCGGCCAGGCATGGTCGCCCGCTCCAACGGCGCGATGTCCACCAGCGGCGCGGCGGTGATGAGCATCCCGCCGACATGGATCGAGAGATGGCGCGGAAAGCCATCGATGCGTGCGCACAGCTCCAGCCAACGATCCCACGGCGACATACCGACCGTCGACCCGCTCGGCTTGGGCGGCAGCGGCGGCAGCTCCAGCCCACCCATGCTGGAGGTGATGAGCCGGCGCGGCTTCTCCTGGGGCAACAGCACGCCGGTCTCGGGGTCGATGATGTGGCCCTCGACGGTGCCGGGCGGCGCCGTTCCCCTCAGCCAGCGCACGCTCACCACAGAGTCGCCCGGTCCGCCCTCGTCGTCCGCCGGACCGGCCCGCAGCTCGGTTCGTGGCGGGAGCCTGTCGGGCAGGCGGATGACGTTGTCGGGACTGGCACCGGTCGCGAGTCGACCGCCCGTCCCGTGCGCCAGCTGGCCCATCCCGTCGACGAAGCCCAGGGCAGCGGCTCGGGTGTCGACCGTCGGCGACCCAGCCCCTACGCCCCCATCGCCGCCCGAAGTCCTGAAGAACTCGGCGAAGCCGCCCTCCGCCTCCAGGTCGCGCCGGACCATGACCGAGTCGTACGTCTCCAGCGCCTTGGCCACCCGATCGACCAACGGTCTCGGGAAGCCCAACGCGTAGCCCACCTCGCGGACCGCCGAGCGAGCCCGGTAGGTCACCACGTTGCAGACCATGCCGGTGTGCTCTGGCCCGTATCGTTCGTAGACGTACTGGATGACTTCCTCACGGCGGGAGGACGCGAAATCTATGTCCACGTCCGGATAAGCCGTGCGGCCCTCGTTGATGAAGCGCTCGAAGAGCAGGCGATGGCGGATGGGATCCACGCGTGTGATACCGAGCACGTAGGCGACGATCGAATCGCCAGCGCTGCCGCGACCCTGGGCCGGGATGCCCCGCTCGCGACAGAAGCGCATCAGGTCCCAGCAGATGAGGAAGAACTCGGCCAGACCGGTGCGCTCGATGACGTCCAGCTCGTGGGTCATCTGCTTCAGCACTGCCGGTGTCAGAGGGTGATACCACTTGCGCGCCCCTTCCTGACAGAGTCGCGCCAGCTCACTGAACGGCGTCTCTCCTTTGGGCACGTCGAAGCCGGGGAAGCGATAGCGCTCGAAGCCCAGCTCCACCCGGCATCTCTCGGCCACCTCCGCGGCCGTGTCGATACCCGACCTCCAGGCCCGGCGCACGATGGGCTGGGCGTCCGGCTGGCCTGGCGGCAGGGCGAGCATCTCGGCTTCCGACTTGAGGTGGAACTCGCCGTTCGGCCGGCGAAGATGGGCACTCTCCTCCAGGGTCAGGCCGTGGCGGATACAGACCAGCACGTCCTGTAGCTCGCGGTCGGTGGGATCGGTGTAGTGGGCGTCGTTGGTGACTACGACCGGGAGGCCGACCTGTTGGGCAAGACGAGCCAGCTCGGCCACCAGCCAGTCGTCATCGGGCAGCAGATGGTGCTGGAGCTCGACGTACAGGTCCGAGCCGAAGAGCGCGGCCAGGTGGCGAACAGCGGACCGCGCACCTTTCCGGTCGCCAGCGAGCAGCCGGCGGGGGATCTCCCCGTGTCGACAGCCGGTCAGTGCGATCAGGCCTTCGGTATGCCTGGCCAGCAACTCGTGGGTGAAGCGCGGCACGCCCTTGGTGCCCGCCAGGTGTGCGGCGCTGGCGAGGCGGCACAGGCTGGCGTAGCCCGACTGGTCGCGGGCCAGGAGGACGAGATGGGGTCCGAGTTCGCGCGGCCGGATGCCGCGCAGATCCGCGCGGACCGGCTCTCGATGGGCCGGTGCCCACTTGCGCTTCGTCGACGGGCGAGCGGGTCGGCCGTCGGCGGCACCGGCGACGACCCCAGCGGCGGTGACCCGAGCGGCAGGATCCAGCGTGACGAGATGGTGCGGATCCGGCACGGCTGTATCCAGCAGCTCTATCTCCATCCCGACCAGCGAGTGGAGGCCCATCTCCTCCGCCGCACTGGTGAAGCGGACCGCTCCATAAAGACCCTGGTGGTCGGTCACCGCCAGGGCGGAGAGGCCTAGCGCAAGGGCGCCCTCCACCAGGTCATCCGCACTGGACGCACCGTCCAGGAACGAGAAGTTGGAGTGGCAGTGCAGTTCCGCGAACGCCATGACGTATCATAGAACATCCGTTCTGATCTGCTGTCAGGACAGGGTCGGATGGAACGGGATCGGGCGGACGCTAGGCAGCCGTCGAGCAGCGATGGCTATCCAGCGACTTCCGCACCATCAGTGAACGATCGGCTCCCTGATCGCCCTTCCCGAGCATCGGGCCGAAGCCGGGCTCGAGTGGTAGCCGATCCCGGCTGACTGGAGCGCCTCGATCAGCCCCACCGCGCCCAAAAGCGCCGCTATCCGGCAGCCATCCTCCAGGGCGCTCCCCGTTCACTGAAGGTGTGAAGTTGGCAGCTTGACCGACGACGAGCGAGCAGATGATCGATCCCGTCTCGCGATGGTGATGATCTCCGGGCTTGCCTCGGTCAGCGCTGTGGCTCACCCGCGGCCCGTCCAAGTCATACTGCTGTAAGTCGGCTTAACCGAGCGATGTCTGTCTCGACTGGTGTCTCGACCTGGGCCCCCGAGGCGCCAGCGACTAGTGACTCGCGTCCACGATGCAGAAGCGATTGCCCTCGGGATCAGCGAGGATGACGTAGTCAGCGTCGGTCGGTCGCTTGTCCCAGTGCACCTCGGTGGCCCCAAGCGCGATCAAACGCTTGACCTCGGCGGCCTGGTCCTCTGCGTACAGGTCAAGGTGGATGCGCGGCGGTAGATGGACCTCTGAGTGAACCCGGTCGAGCGAAAGGTTGGGCCCGACGCCATCCTTCGGGCGCAGCAGCACGAAGTCGTCGCTCCGTTCCTCGCGGGCTACATAATCGAGAGCAGCCGTCCAGAACTCGGTTTGGCGCTGCAGACCGTCCACGCGCAGGACGATCGAGCCGATTCGGAGCATCGAGGTCACTCTAGGTGACCGGTCAAGGCGAAACCCCCGATCAGAACCGGAGCGCCCGTTCGAACTGAGGCACTACCCGCCGAGGGGTGACTGGACCGGCTCGATCGATCCCGTCTTGCGATGGTGATGATCTCCGGGCTTGCCTCGGTCAGCGGTTGCCTATCCCAGTCTCCGAATCGCTCCTCGATGGTCAGGCTGGCCTCGGCAAGGAAGGAAGACAAGGCGCCGGCATCATGGAACCGCAAGGTGCTGTGGCTCACCTGCGGCCGGTCCCAGGCGTGACTGCTGTAAGTCGTGGTGAAGCGAACGATGTCTGTCTCGACCGGGATCTCGACCTGAGCCACGAAGCGTACGCTGGTGCCGGCAGCGTCCATGAAGTCGACCCCGTGTTTCCGGAGTCCAGCGCTCCCACGCCCGAGCCAGCGGGTTGCGCGTCTCGAAAGCGAAGCGCCCGTCGTCGGTGAGGGCGGATCGGATCGCGGCGAGCGCGACACGCAGCTCGTCGTCCTGCACGAATACCTGGAAGGCATGCCCGGACATGACGATCAGGTCGAACTCCTGGTCTCTATCGATCGCCGACAGGTCGCCGCGGATCCACTCGATGTCCGACCGATTCCGCGCCACATCGAGCATCCCGCCGGCCGGATCGAGCCCCATCAGCCGACCCGTGTGCCCAGCCTCCCGGGCCTGGTGCAGCAGAGCGCCCGTCCCGCATCCGACGTCGAGCACAGACTGCGCGGACATGATCATCGGCAGATAGAAGGCGAAGTCGTCCCTTCGCTCGGGCGGGGAAAGATGGTCGTACAGCTGGGCGAGATGTGGCTAGGAGAACAGGCGATCGACCATCGGCTCCGTCTGCCAGACGCCCCCTCGAGCGCGGTCGGCCAGCCCTTACGACGGTCAACGCATCGCGCCACACAGGACAGCGCAAGGGTGCATCCTCGGCGCCCAAGCTCCGGGCGTGGTTCCATGGAGGGCATGTCGAAGCCAGCGCCCGCTCGCCCGTCCGATTGAAGGACCAGGTGGCTGAGCTTCACGGCGGTGGGGATGGCCATCGCCCTCGGCGGCTGTGCGGCCTCACCCAGACCCGACCCCGCTCCTTCTGCGCCACCAGCCACCCAAGGCGGTCCAGGAGCCGCTACCGAAGTGCCGGACCTCACCTCGCCAGAAGGCACAGGAGGCTGGCCAGAAGGCTCTGGCGGATCGTTGCCAAGCGGCGCGGTGCCCGCTACGCCATCAGCTCCCACATCGGACGAGCCAGAGGAGTTGGCCGGCTACCGCTGGCCGCTGCCAGGCGGACGCATGTACGCCTTCTTCGAGCTGCGCGATTCGGGCTTCTTCATCATCGATGGCCAACGGGTCCACGCTGGCATCGATGTGGCGACCTTCTGCGGCGACGATATCCTCGCCGCTCACGACGGCACGGTCCTTGTCGCTGGCCGGCAGGCAGCGCGCGAGATGGCCTTCGACAGCTCGCTCGACCCGTTCTTCGACCGCATCGACCAGAACGGCTCCCTTGGCGAGCAGTCGATCACCGTCGTCATCGACGACGGCAACGGCTACCGAAGCGCCTACGCGCACCTTGCCGAGGCGCTGGTCGACCCAGGCGATGTGGTCACGGCAGGTGTCGCGATCGGCACCGAAGGTGCGACCGGCAACGCAAGTGGCTGCCATCTGCACTACGAGATGATCCGGATGGACGGACCGTGGATGGCGGTCGCCGGCCAGTACGTCCGCCGGGAGCTCTACCCCCAGAATGCCCGCCAGCGTGTCGACCCGATGCGGGTGCTCACGCTCGAGATGAGCGGTGCACCAAGCTTGATCCCGGGCATCGACCCGCCGGATGTCTCACCTGGTCTCGGCCGGCCGACCGTCGTCGTGCCCGACCCCGGCTAGCGGTTCCGCAGCCGGTCGACCACCGCGTTGGCAAGGACGGTCACGTCGGGGGAGCCGAGCCCGGTCGCGGCATCCCATCCCGGTGCCGCAGCGTCCAGGAGGTTGCCGCCCCGTGTGACGTCGTGGAAGATGGCCGGCGTCGTTGGCGTGGCTGCCAACTCATAGAGGAGCGGACCAAGAGCGCCCAATGGCCCGACTCCCTGCTGCTCGGCGACCTGGCGGACGAGGACGGTGGAGGCAGCCCAGAAAGGCGCCGCCGCGCTGGTCCCGCCGCTCACGTTGAGGCTCGGCCCGCCCTCGCCGATGGCCGTGTAGACCACCAGGAAGCCAGTCTCCGGATCGGCCGGTCCCGCCACATCCGGGATCTGCCGCGCAGCGCCCGCCGCGATGTCGACTCCGGGCGCAACCTGCCAGGCCGGTCGCGGGTAGTTGGCGCTGCGGCCTCCGCCCGTGCCGACAGTGGACAAAGAGCCCTCCCAGGCCGCCTCGTCGAGGTAGGTCCCGTCCTGGCGGACCCACAGGAAGGTGCCGCCCACGCTGACCAGGCTGGGATTGGCTGACGGGTAGTCGGGCGAGACGCGCAGGTCGCCCTCGAAGAGGCTGTGGTTGCAGCCGTATGCCCCCACATCGCCGCTGGCCACGAAGACCGTGATGCCCTGGGCAAAGGCGGCATCGAACTGGATGTCGTCGAGAGCGCGCGAGAGCGCATCCTTGTCAGCCTCGCAGCGACCCCAGCTGATCGAGACTATGTCGGCCCGGCCGTCCTCCAGGATGGCTGACATGATGGGCCCGAAGCCCTGCCCGTTGGCGCCCTCGTAGTCGACGATCTGGGCCATCGGTGCCACGGAGCGCACGACGTCGATGTCCAGGTTGACCTCGCCGGTGCCACTGCCGCGGACCGGGACGTAGTCGGACGGAACGAAGCGCTTCTCCACCTGGGGCAGGCCGGTCAGGCCCACTTGGGCGTCGTAGGCCGCGACATCGCTGTCCAGGAACGTATCGAACGAGACGATGGCGATGGTCTGGCCCGCGCCGTTGATGCCGGCCGCGTGCAGTGGCGCGATGTCGTAAGCGAGGGCCACGTCGGTCGGTTTGAGGCCGCCTACGGGCACGTCGGCGAGTGGTGTGCGGAAGAGTGGTCGGAGACGTGGCGTCGTGTCCAGCCCGGTGACGCCCATCACCGCATGACTCAGCTCGTCGGCGATGGTCGGCTCGCGGTCGGGGCGGTGAAACGGCCCGTATGTGTCATCCGTATAGTCCTGGAGCTCCACATCCAGGTAGGCGTTGACGGCTGCCGCGGTACCCCGAACGGTCAGGAATGTCCGCTCCATGTCGCGCCTGACGAGCTCGAGCCCAGCATCCGCAAGGCGCTCCACGACCTCATCGATGACGGGGCCGGGCAGGCCGAAGCGCTGGCCGAGGTCGCCCACCGAGAGGTAGCGCCGGTAGTCGGCCGAAGAGGGATCATGGAGACCGGCCAGGAACGCAGCCAGCTGCTGGCGGCCGGGCACTTGAAGGACGACATCGAAGGTGATCATCTCGTCGGCGGCGGTGGCACCGGCCGGCGTCCGGCCCGCCGGCGGGGCGATCGAAGCGTCGCCGGGGATCGATCGGCCGGCCTCATCGGCCGACGGCGCTGCGGCGACCCATGTGCCAGTCAGGGCGACGGCGCCAGCCATGGCCAGAGCCGCCAGCGGCCGGTGGGCAGCCCGACTCACGGCGTGCTCGTCCAGCGGAAGTGTTTCAGGAGCGGGTCGACCAGGAAACCTGCTGCCCGTTGCACGCGCATGCCGTCGGGGAACGTGATGTCCGGGGTCGAAGCCACGACAGTCGTCGCCACCGTCAGCTGGCCGTTGGTAGCAGCCATGATGGTCAGCGCGACGGGGGCCACGCCACCGGCTGTCGTCAGCGTGCCCCGGAACTGACGCAGGACGGCGGGCTGGAAACCGATGCTCGGACGAAGCACGCGATGGTCTTCCTGGAAGTCCTCAGCGAGCGCCGATATCTGGGTGTAGGAGGCGAGCTGCTGGCCGATCAAGGCATCGGGTGACATGAGCTCCGCCGGCGCAGCATCCCAGCGGACGTTGATGCCAGCTTCGACGGAGCTGAAGGAGACGCCCATGACGATGGTGTCGGCGTCCAACTGCTCGACCCCCCAGTACTCCGGATGCTCGACCGCGAAACCCGCTTCACTCGCCGTGACGACCTGGGTCACGAGCTGCGGGCTGTCAAGGTTGGGAAGCTGAGGCGGCACGATGATGGGGATGGCGATCGCGCTCGGGGCCGGCGTCGGCGAGACGCCAGGCTGCGGCGAGGCGCCGGGCAAGGGCGAGGCACCGGGCAAGGGCGAGCCTGCCGGCGACACGCTCGGTTCGGTCGTGCTGGGCAGCGCGATCGAGCCCACCGGAGGCGCGACGATGGGCGGTCCCGGGCAGGCGTCGGCTGGGTCAGGGCAGACCGGCGGCGTCGGTTTGGGTGCCAGCAGGACGACCAGGACTAGCGCAAGGACGACCAGGCCGACGAAGACGCCGGCGAACAGGAGGAGGATGCGCAGCGGTGGCAAGGCCGCCGGCGAGTCGCCACGTGGCGGCGTGCCGGCGTGCGGCGGCGTGCCGGCCACCGATGACCCGGCTGAGACGGGCAGACCGGCCGGGCCCGTCGGGCCGCTCACCCGGTCGTCCGCATCGCGCGTGGCGAGCCACGACGCGCCCCTTTGGGGAGCGCCCGCAACGCCACGCCACACTCGGCACAGAAGGTATGAGAAGGAGTGGGCTGCCCGCAGTTGACACAGTCGACGGGCTCGCCGATCTCGCTCTCCAGCGACTCCTGGATGAGTCCCAGATGGATCAGCATGCGCAGCCAGAGGATGGCGATGACGGCCAGGACGCCGACCACCAGGAGGGCCAGGACCTCGCGCAGCAGTAGCATCGCCAGTGCCGCCAGGATGAGCAGCACAGATCCAACCACCGCCGCCATCAGCGGCCGTCCCAGCCAGCCGAGCTTGTGGCGGTCCCGCACGGGAGCTCGAAAACGCAGCCAAGCTGCGCCACATACCGCACCTGCCGCGCCCGCCGCGACCAGCGGCAGCGCCACGCCGTGGGTCAGCAGCCGGGCGATCCAGAGGAGGGTGTCGCCGCCTGGCTGGAGACCAGCGGAGAACAGGTCGATCGACTGAGCTATCACCTGCGCGCCCACGAATGCGACTGCGGAGGTCGCCCCGAACGTCGCTCCGTCCAATACGTCATTGAACCGCTTGTACGGCAGCAGCACGAGCGGCCCGGCCACCATCAGTGCCCCTGAGACGAGCGGCACGAACACGCCCCGCGCCAGGATGAACCCCGCATCTGGCCCGGATCCGAGCGGATCGAGATCGACCAACGCCCGCAACGCCAGACCCATCATCGCGCCGCTTGCCGCACCCCAGGCGAAGGTCAGGATGTAGACCCGCAGGGGCTCGTCCTCGTAGACGTCGACATCGTAGAGATACGTGACCATCACCAGCGGCACCAGGACTGCCGCCGCCAGCAAGGCCACCGGGAAGAGGCCCACCACCCCGAGCGCTACCACGACCACGACGCCGAAGAGCAGGATGGAGCGGAACGCGGTCATGTCGTCGCGCGGCAGCTGGGGGAAGAGGGTCGAGACCACGTGAGCGCCCAAAGCGGACTCACTCGGATCAGCGCTGAAGGCTCGCCGCGATGGGGCCACAACCGCGCGGTCCTGGCGGTGGCCGCAGCGCACGCAGAACCGGGT
>JACCYW010000147.1 GCA_013696275.1 Chloroflexota bacterium
ATCGCTTCGAACCGGTGGCTTCGCAGGCACTGCTCGATGCCACGGCGCGCCACGATGCGTGGCGGCGGCTCGCCGTCGAGGGCGTCCTGCCCCGGTGACCGAGCAAGGGCGGCTAGTCCCAGCGGAGCCCCAGACCAAGGACCTGACGCTGCACATGGCCGGCTACTCGCACATCGATCCGGTCTGGCTGTGGCAGTGGCAGGAGGGGATGGCCGAGGTGAGGGCCACCTTTCGGTCGGCTCTGGACCGGATGGCCGAGTATCCCGACTTTCGGTTCAGCATCACGTCGGCCGCCTTCCACGAGTTCGTGGCGCGCAACGATCCGGAGATGTTCGACGAGATCCGCCAGCGGGTGAAGGAAGGGCGCTGGGAGATCGTCGGTGGCTGGTGGGTCGAGCCCGACTGCAACCTGCCTTCAGGTGAGTCGTTCGCGCGCCATGCACTCTACGGACAGCGCTTCTTCCGTGAGTCGCTGGGCACCCAGGCGACGGTCGGCTTCAACCCCGATGCGTTCGGACACAACGCGATGCTGCCGCAGATCCTGCGCCGATCCGGGATGGATGCCTACGTCTTCATGCGTCCCCAGATCCATGAGCGGGACATGCCACGTCTCTTCTGGTGGGAGTCACCGGACGGCTCGCGGGTCCTGGCTTACCGCGTCGTCGGCGAGTACAACTCACCGGCGGGAACGCTCGATGACCAGGTCGGGCTGTGCCTGCCGGAGCTGGGCAAGCCACACCGGGAGCTGCTGTGCTTCTACGGCGTGGGCGACCATGGAGGCGGGCCGACCAAGGCCAACATCGAGAGCCTCCACGAACTCGACGAGCGGCCCGAGATGCCTCGCCTGCGACCCAGCACGGCCGCCGCCTTCTTCCGCTCCATCCTGGCGCACACCGATCCCGAGACCATCCCCGTGTGGCGCGGTGAGATCCAGTATCACGCCGCGGGCTGCTACAGCGCCCACTCCGGCATGAAACGATGGAACCGCCAGGCCGAGCAGGCGCTGCTTGCGGCCGAGAAGCTCTCTTCGGTCGCCAACTGGGCGACCGGTCAGGCCTACCCAGACGACCTCCGCCAGGGCTGGACGGATGTGCTGTTCGACCAGATGCACGACATCCTGCCCGGCACCAGCCTGGAGCCAGCCTATGACGACGCGCGGGATGCCACGGGCGAAGCGCTGGCCATCGCTGCGCGTGCCCAGGACCACGCGCTCCAGGCGATAGGACGGCGGATCGGGCTACGGGAGACGGAGGGCACGCGGCCGATCGTCGTGTTCCATCCCAGTGCCTGGCCGGTGCGGGCCGGCGTGGAGGTCGAATTCGGCGGACTGCGCGAAGGCGACCGCCTGCTCGACGAAGAGGATCGCGAGATCGCGTATCAGCCGGTCCGCTCGCTGGCGAGCGTCACGGGTTGGCGGCACCGGCTCGCCTTCGAGGCGAGCCTGCCGGGGCTGGGCTATCGGACCTATCGAGTCGTCCCTGACGAACCCTTGGAGAGGAGGGCCGAACCGCGTGCCGGTGCAGCGCGCCCGGCGCGACCGGTCTCCTTGACCGTCGAAGGGGACCGCCCGAGCGGGCCGGTGGTCCTGGAGAACGATCACTTGCGACTGGAGATCGATCGGGCGACCGGTCTGCTCCGGCTCCTGGGCAAGCGCTCGCAGCGCTCCTCCAGAGCGGTCATCATCCCGGGCGGTGGGGCAAGGCCCGTGCCGGTCCGTGACCCGAGCGACACGTGGGGGCACCGTATGTACGCCTTCCATGACCCGGCCGGTGAGTTCGAGCTCAGCGCGCTGCTGGAGCTGGAGACGGGCCCGGTCCGCGCGTCCATCCGCGCCGAGCATCGCTTCGCGCAGTCGCGCATCACCCAGGACTTCCTGCTCTATCGCGATCAGTCGGCCGTGGAGGTCCGCGTAGCCGTCGACTGGCACGAGCATTCCACGATGTTGAAGCTGCGCTTCCCGACGGCGGTGGAGGACCCTGTGGCGACCTATGAGATCCCCTACGGCCACCTGGTCCGGCCGCCGAACGGCGGCGAGGAACCGGGC
>JACCYW010000171.1 GCA_013696275.1 Chloroflexota bacterium
AGGACACGGACGCGCTGCGCTCGACCATCGAGTACGAACGGGACATCCTGGAAGGCCTCCACTGGCTGGGCATCTCATGGGATGAGGGTCCCGAGGTGGCTGGGTTGCCGGCTCGGGGACCCTACGGCCCGTACCGCCAGATGCAGCGCCTGGACATCTACCGAGACGCCGCCGATCGGCTGCTGGCGGCCGACAAGGCCTACCCCTGCTACTGCTCACCGGACCAGTTGGCGGCCGACAGGAAGGCGCAGGAGCAAGCTCACCAGGCACCGCACTACGTTGGGCGCTGCGCCCATCTCAGCCCGACCGAACGCAGGACGCTGGAGTCGGAGGGTCGCAGTTCCGCTGTCCGCTTCCGGGTCGGGGAGGGGGTCGTGAGCTTCACCGACATGATCCGCGGCCAGGTGACCTTCGACACCACCGCGCTCGGCGGGGACCTGGTCATCGTTCGCTCCGATGGCACGCCGCTCTATCACTTCACGGTCGTGGTGGACGACGCGCAGATGGCCATCTCGCACGTCATCCGCGGTGAGGATCACCTCTCCAACACACCCAAGCACATCCTGTTGTTCCAGGCGCTGGGCGCGGGCGTACCGGTCTTCGCCCACCTGCCGCTCATCCTCAATCCGGATCGCACCAAGATGAGCAAGCGCAAGAGCCAGACAGCCATCGATGCCTATCGTGCCGAAGGCTTCATCAAGGAGGCCATCGTCAACCACCTGGCACTCCTTGGTTGGAGCTCCGGGTCGGAGGATGAGGTCTTCACCATGGCAGAGCTGGTCGAGCGCTTCGATCTCCAGCGGGTCCACTCCGGCGGGGCCGTCTTCGACCGATCACGTCTGGAGTGGCTCAACGGTCAATGGATCCGCCGGCTGTCCGATGAAGAGCTGATCGAGCGGGCGCTGCCCTTCCTGAGAGATAGCCTTGAGGAGCGCACATCGGATAGAGAGGTGGCGAGCCTGCCGGGTCCGGACCATCTCCGGCCGCTCCTCCCGCTCGTGCGCGAACGGCTGCCTGTGCTCTCCGCCCTGCCTGACCTGGTCGGATTCCTGTTCCGTGACCCGGCGACGCCCGAGCCGCGTCTGCTGGTGCCCAAGCGCTGGGACAGCGCGACCACCATCGACGGGCTGACCGAAGCGATGCGCATCGTCGATGAAGTCGGAAGCGTGAGTTTCGAGGCTGACGAGCTCGAGCCGCCGCTCCGCGCGTTGTGCGAGGAGCGCGGCTGGAAGGCCGGCGACCTCTTCATGGCCATCCGGGTAGCGGTCACCGGGCGCACCGCCACGCCGCCACTCTTCGATACGCTCGTGGCCCTGGGGAAGGAACGGACCCTGGCGCGACTGGAGGCTGCGCGGACGAGACTGGAGACGTTGGGTGCGGATCCTGGCCCTGGTGCAGGCGCGGGTGCGTCTAGGGCAGCTGGATGAACATCCAGCGATGTCCTTCGACA
Source organism: Chloroflexota bacterium (assembly GCA_013696275.1). Classification (GTDB taxonomy): domain Bacteria; phylum Chloroflexota; class Limnocylindria; order Limnocylindrales; family CSP1-4; genus Palsa-1032. Next base: position 1,451 of record JACCYW010000171.1, read on the forward strand.
TCCTCCGCGCGATAGAGTCGACCGTAAGGGTTCTCCTCTATCCCGGACAACAGTCTGGCACCGGCGGCCTGAGCAGCGGCGTAGTGCTGGTCGATGTCGGCCACCGAGACCTGGACGCCATCGATGACCCAGGGCAGACGAGACCATCGCGCCGCCGCCTCGCAGTCCTCACGATGCCGCTTGGGACTCTGGTAGTCGGGTAGCGGACCGGCCAGCGCGATACTTCCCGTTCCGGTGGCCAGCTCGGCATGGCCGATACTCCCGTCCGGCTGCGTATACCGCTGGTCTCGCAGCTCCCTGAAGCCGAACGCCTTCTCCAGCCACTCGATGGTCGTCACAGGGTCCTCATAAGAGATCATCGGGACCACACCGCTGCACTTGTCGTGGGTGTCTGCCGTCATGTGTTGGCTCCTCATGGCGCTACTCACGCTAGTCTGGCCCGCCGAGCGCTAGCGCGCGTGACGGCCGGACCGACGATGATCTGCGTCGATGAGCACGTGGGGCATCCTTGTCGCGGCGGCTCCAGTGGCAGCCGCCATCGCCGCCTTCGGGATGGTCTTCGGTGCTGCGGCAAGTGCCCTCATCGGAGTGCCGTTGACCGTGGCGATGTCCCTGCTCGTGTTCTCAGGCACGCTTCAATTCGCTGTCCTTGGCCTGCTGGGAGCGGGTGCTGGACCGGTAGCCATCATGCTCACGGCGGTCGCTCTGAACGCACGTCACCTCGTGCTAGGGGCGGTACTGAGGCCCCGCATCGACGTGAGTACCCCAAAGCGGGCCGGACTTGCGTTCTTCCTCATCGACGAGAGCTTCGGTCTCGCCCTGGCAGCGCGGGAGGGCGTCGCCCGGGTGCTATCGACTTCGGGTGCGCTCTGTTATGGCGCATGGCAGGTGGGCACTGTCCTGGGGGTACTGGGCGCCCGATCGGTGGCTGTCGAGAGTGTCGCCACAGCTGTCTTTCCGGTCCTCTTCATCGGCTTGGCTGCGCTCACGGCGCGAGATACCGAAAGCGTCATCCGGACCGTCGCGGCGGGCGTCCTGGTCGCGGCGCTCACCCTGACCGTGCCTGCCGCGTACGCCTTCTTACCCATCCTGGCCGCTCTGGTCGTGGCACTCCCGGGCAGGCGACATTGAGCTGGGAGCTGCTCATCGGCCTGGCTGTGCTGACCTACGTCAGCCGAGCGGCCGCCCTCACCTTCCTGCCCGCCATGCCTCCGCCCATCGGGCGAGTGCTGGACAGGATGCCGCCCGCCCTCTTCGCCGGGCTGGCCATGCAGGGCATCCTCAGTCCGGCGAGCGGTCTGGCACCGCTACCGGTGCTCGTCGCCGCGACGGCGGCATTGCTGGTGGCGCCACGTCGCTCGCTACTGCTCTGTCTCATCTTCGGTCTGCTCGGCTTCGGCGTCGCAAGCCTCCTGTCCTGATGGCGCGCGCTACCCTGTCCAGGAGGAGGTGATCGATGGAACGTCCTGCATTCGCTGGCTGGCTCGATCGGTACGTGTCTGCCTGGAAGAGCTACGACCCCCAGGAGATCGGCGATCTGTTCGCGGCTGACGCCGAGTACCGTTATCACCCCAAGGACGAGCCGGTCGTCGGGCGCGATGCCATCGTCGAGTCCTGGCTGGAGGATCGCGACGAACCTGGGCGCTTCGACGGAGAGTACGAGCCGCTGGCTATCGATGGCGATGTCTGCATCGCATCAGGCTGGAGCCGCGACTTCGATGCGAGCGGTGCTCTGGACGACGAGTACTGGAACATCTTCGTATGCCGATTCGATGAGCAGGGCCGTTGTCGCGACTTCGTCGATTACTGGATCCGCAGCCGAGAGTTCGCGCGGCGGGATGGGCAGGCCGAGGACGGCGCGACCGCCGAGGGCGCCGGGACGCCCATCGGAGGCTGACTGTCGCTCAGGCGCCTCATCCGAGCAGCCATACACTCGGCATCAGTAGCCTGCACCGGCCGCTTTCCTTGAAGCGAGACGTCTCGGAGGTTGGATGCCCCGCACGATCCTGATCGTCGACGATGAGCAGACGCTGCGCGAGACGCTTGCTGAAGCCCTGGAGACCGACGGGCTGCGTGTGGTCACCGCGGCCGATGGGCCCGCCGCTCTGGAGCGATTCCGTTCCGACAAGCCGGACCTGATCCTGCTCGACCTGATGCTGCCGGGGCTCTCGGGTATCGAAGTCTGTCGCATCATCCGTGCCGAGTCGCAGGTACCGATCCTCATGCTCACAGCGCGTGACAGCGAGGTCGACAAGGTGGTCGGGCTGGAACTGGGAGCGGATGACTATGTGACCAAGCCGTTCAGCCTGCGCGAGCTTCAAGCGCGCATCCGCGCGCTGCTGCGCCGGTCCGACGGACAGCCAGCGACGACGGCCACGACCGTGCAGGACCGCATGGTCGACCTGGGCGAGGTGCGTGTCGACCTGGCGGGCCACCGACTGTTGCGCGGTAACGAGGTGCTGCGAGTCAAACCCAAGGCCTTCGAGCTGCTGGCCTTCCTGCTGCGCAACCAGGGCCAGGTATTCAGCCGCGATCAGCTGCTGGAGGGCGTCTGGGGCTATGAGTACGCGGGCGAGACGCGGACGGTCGACGTACATGTCCATTGGCTGCGCCAACAGGTCGAGAAGGACCCCGCTCGGCCGGTCTACCTGCAGACGGTCCGGGGGGTGGGCTATGTCCTGCGTCGGATCGG
>JACCYW010000191.1 GCA_013696275.1 Chloroflexota bacterium
GAAGGGGTACCCAGTCAACCGGTCAGCCTGGTCGACAAGGGCATCTGCCGGGGAGTGGTCTATGACGCCCAAACGGCAGCTCGCGATGGCCGTAAGTCGACCGGTCATGGCCTGCCTGCGCCTAACACCTACGGTCCGTTCCCGCTCCATCAGGTGATGGAGGCTGGGGAGTCATCACGTGAGGACCTGATGGGCGGCCTGGAGCGAGGCTTGTTGGTGACGCGCTTCCACTACACCAACCCGGTCCATCCCAAGCTGGCCATGGTCACCGGCATGACGCGCGATGGGCTGTTCCTCGTGGAGGACGGGCGGATCAGTGGACCGGTGCGTAATCTCCGCTTCACGCAGAGCTACCTGGAAGCGCTCGCCGGGGTGGAGGCGGTGGGCCGGGAACGGCGCCTGCTGCGCGGTTTCCTGGGTTCTGTGGTCGTGCCGGCCGTCCGTATCTCGGCCTTCACCTTCACCGGTGCCACCGAGCACTGACGACGCCGTCACCGAAGCACGGCGCCCGGTGCTCGACGTCCGGATGGGCGACCTGCTGGAGATGCGCAAACCGCACGCCTGTGGTGGTCGCTCGTGGCGGGTCTCACGGCTGGGCGCCGACATAGGGCTCATCTGCCAGACTTGCGGGCGACGCGTGATGCTGGAGCGAGCCGAGCTGGAGAAACGCCTGCGCGGTCCCATCCAACGCGGTGTCCCAGAGTGACCCGGACGGTCGACCCGATGGAGGGCGGGCCAAGCGTCAACGTCCTCCGCAACAAACGCTTCCTGGCCCTCTTCCTGTCCCAGGTCTTCACCCAGGTGGGCGGCAACATGGTGTTGTTCGGCCTGACCGTACGGGTCTACAGCCTGACGGACTCGAGCACCTCGGTCAGTATCCTGCTGCTCACCTTCCTGGTGCCGGCGGTCATCTTCGGCGCCATAGCGGGCGTCTATGTCGATCGCTTCGACAGGCGCGCGATGTTGATCGTCACCAACGTGGCGCGCGGCCTGGCCTTCGTGGTCCTCATCTTCTTCGACCGTGAGCTGCTGGTCATATACCCCGTGACCATCGTCGCCGCCACGCTCACCACGTTCTTCGCACCGGCCGAGGCGGCGATGATCCCCGTGCTCGTCGAGCGCCGCCAACTGATGACTGCCAACGGCATCTACGTCTTCACCCTCCAGGCCTCGTTCGTGCTGGGCTTCGCCATCCTGGGGCCACTGGTCAACAACCTGCTGGGAACGGAGCTGCTCATCGTCTTCGTGGCTGGCCTCTATCTGCTCGCAGCGGCGATGTGCTGGGCGTTGCCACGGTCCGACCCGCGCCAGATACCCAACCGCCCTCGAGAGGCGCTCGACGAGGCTTCCTCGGCCGTGAGCGCGACCTTCGCCCAGCTGCGCGAGGGTCTTGGTTACATCCGCAGCAACAGGCGCATCTTCTGGTCGCTCAGCTACCTCGCCATCACAGCCTCGCTGGTCGGCGTGCTGGGCGTGCTGGGACCCGATTTCGCAGTCAGGATCCTTGGCCTCAGCGAGAACGACTTCGTCATCGTGGTGCTTCCGCTGGGCGTCGGTCTGGTGCTGGGCATCCTGCTCCTGAATGTCTATGGCAAGTATCTGCCGCGCCAGCGAGTCATCGAGGGTGGGCTGCTCGGACTTGGTGCAGCGCTGCTGGTGCTCGGCCTGGCCCAACGCATCGGCGGACCATTCCTGGCCGGCCGCGGTATCTCGCTGCTGACCATCGTGGTGGTCGTAGCGTTCGCGGCCGGGGTGGCTTACGCGTTCGTGGCTGTGCCGGCCCAGACACAACTACAGGAAGAGTTGCCGGTGGAGGTCCGGGGACGCGTCTTCGGGGTGCTCAACATGCTGGTCAGCATCGCCAGCTTCCTGCCCATCATCGTGGTCGGTCCGGTGGCCGACCTGGTCGGCACGCCGGCCGTCATCGTCGCCTCGGCGGCGTTCATCGGGTTGACCGGTGTCGTGTCCATCGCCCGGGCACGTCCGCCCGATGCTCCGAAGCTGGGCCGCCGGGAATTGAACGATCCGGTCGACCCCGTGACGGTCGCGTCCACCCAACCCCTGACGCGACCCGTCCGGCTGCACTATCTGGATGAGCGACACGGCCGAGCGGCCGATGGCGCAAGCCCGTTCGCCAGCCCGGTCGTGCCGGGCCGGTCGGGTCCGGCGAGCCAGGAGGCGCCGCCAACGGACACCGGCAGCGAGCCGACCTGAACCAGGGCTGAGCGGGCAACTCGGCTGATGGCACGCGTCGCTATCGTCTTCACCGGCGGCACCATCGCCTCACTGCCCGATGCGGCGACCGGGGCGGCCATGCCCACGCTGGACGGCGAAGCGATCCTGGCCCGCATACCTGGCATCGCCGACCTGGCCGACCTGGAGCCCATCGACAGAGGTCTGGTCTCGGCCTCGCACATGAGCTTCACCCAGATCGTGGAGTCGGCCGGCGTGCTACAGGCGGCCCTGGATCGCGACGATGTCGACGGGGCCGTGCTGGCCCAGGGAACAGACAGCATCGAGGAGACCGCCTTCGCCTACGACCTTCTGGTCCGGTCGGACAAACCCGTGGTCGTCGTGGGTGCGATGCGTACATCGGCCGATCCGGCCTGGGACGGGCCACGCAATCTGCGCGACGCGGTACGCGTCGCCTCGGCACCGTCACTGGCTGGTCAGGGGGCGTTAGTGGTCATGGGCGGGCTGATCCTGCCGGCCGACGATGCGGTCA